>CAZZLB010000302.1:0-4426 GCA_964654655.1 uncultured Rhodoferax sp.
CACCGGCAACAGAGGTCAGGGCTGCAACAACGAGAGCGGGATGAATTTTCATGGTCAGGTCTTTCAAGAACGTGGATGAAGAAAAGAAACTTGTCAATCTGGGGCAGGAGCATAGGACCTGGTTTTGCATATGTCAAATATGAATTAAATCAAATAGCATATGTCTTGGATATGATGCGAAACCATGGACTTCAAGCAGCTTCGCTATTTCGTTGCCGTGGCCGAGGCCGGACACATCACTCGGGCGGCTCAGCATCTGGGCATGCAGCAGCCTCCGCTGAGCCAGCAAATGAAGGCTCTGGAAGCAAAGGTGGGGGCGCAGCTGCTGCATCGGCATGCGCGCGGTGTGTCTCTGACCGACGCGGGCAAACTCCTGCTGGAGGACGCGCGTCGTATCCTGACCGACGTTGCGGCAATGGAAAGCCGTCTGGTCCACGCCGCAAGTGGTTTGTACGGGCGCCTCGCCATCTCGTTTACCAGTTCCGCAGCAGCCCATCGGTACACACCGGACGTGCTGCGTGCCTGTCGCAAGTCCTATCCGGGCATCGATCTGGTGTTGGGCGAGGACAACGCTGCCGGCATCATCGAAGCTGTGGCAGCTTCGCGGCTGGATTGTGGATTCCTGCGCATACCCACCTCGGCACCCGAAGGCGTTGTTTTTGAAACCCTGTTGCGCGAACCGGTCGTGGTCGCGTTGCCGCTCGGGCACCGCTTGCTGGCGCGCGATATTTCCGGCAAGCAACCCGTTTTGTCCTTGAGGGATTTAGCGCAGGATGCGCTTATCCTGGTTCGGCGGCCCGGCGCACCCGGCTTGTACGGCAATTTGCTGCAGCGCTGTCACGAACAAGGTTTCGAACCCAGAATCACCGCCGAAGTACCGCGCATGCTGACCGCGCTCAATCTCGTTGCTGCGGGCACCGGCATTTCGGTGGTACCGGCATCCATGCAGGGTACCCACCCCCATACCATCGTGTATTGCGCTCTGGCCGACGATACCCAGCTTGATGCCCCGTTGACGCTGGCCTATCGGGCCGGCGAATTGAGCGGCGCGCTTGGCAAGTTTGCATCGCTTGCGCGCAAGGTGGCGAAGCGGAGCCAAGCAGGTCTTGCGTCATGAGTGGACAATAGCTGCGTGGGATCAAAGATAACAAGACGTGCTGCACTGCCAGGACTAGGGTTGACGCTGCTGGGTTGGGGCGGGTCCTGGGCCGATGATCGCCTGGAAACCCAAAGCGCATGGCCTGTGCGCACGCTGCGGATCATCGTCGTCTATCCGTCCGGGGGTCTGAGTGACGGCACGGCGCGCGCCATCGCCGCCAGACTTTCGAAGCGTCTTGGCGTACCTGTGTTGGTCGAGAATCGCGCTGGTGCGGGCGGCACGATCGGTATGGATCTTGTGGCCAAGGCCAAGCCCGACGGCTATACGCTGGCTTTTTCGGCCATCAGCCCGCTGACCCTGAGCCCTTACCTCACCAAAGTCAATTACGAACCGATGCGCGACGTGGCACCCGTGGCTAGCGTCATGTACACGCCGGTCCTCGTGGCTGGGACACCAGCCTTCCCGGGCACCGACTTTCGCGACTTGCTGACGGCTGCAAGGGCCAAAGCGGGGGGAATTCGCTGGGCCACCTCCGGTGCCGGAACCCTGGGTCACCTGGTACTCGAGCAAGTCCGTCTGGCCAGCCACGCCGCCATAACGCATATCCCGTACAAGGGCGGAGGTCAGCAACTGACAGATGCCTTGGCGGGACATTTTGAAGTTCTGTCCACCAATGTTGCTGCCATTCCGCTGGAGTACAGCCGCAATGGGAAGCTCAAGCCACTGGCCGTTGGTGCTCCGGTCCGTCTGGCGGTATTGCCGGACGTTCCCACGCTCGCCGAGCTTGGCTACCCCCAGGCCAACCTCACTTCGCTTTTTGGAATCTTTGCGCCAGGTCGCACGCCACCCCGAATCGTTCAGCGACTCAACCGCGAAATTGGCGCCGTTATCGAGCAGACCGAATTTCAGGATCGATTGAGAGCGGTCAACAATCTGCCTGCGGGTGGCAGCGCTGCTGAGTTTGCGCAGCAAATCATCGCGGAGTCACGCAGCAACGCGCGCTTGCTCGACGTGTCAAAAGTCCGACCCGAATGACAGAGAACCTTGCGCAAGGTCAGGATGGCTTGGGTTCTTCTATAGCTTGAGCTCCAACCGCACTTGCAGGCTGCGCCAGGACGGTGATGTGTTGGTGACGCTTTCACGCAGCGCCTGAGCGGCAGCATTGCTCGAATCCAGCGTGTTGCTCGTGACGTAATCGCGTGCCGCCAGATTGCCCAGAGAGATGCGCAGCTGGCTGGCCGGATTGAGTGTCCATAAAACGAAAGCATCGAGCACCAGCTTGGCACTCTGGACGACGCGCTGATCGTCACTCAACCTGGTGGTGTAAGCCGGCGTCCAGTTGATGTTGCCGCCAAAACTCAGTGGCATGTCGCGCAGCCGGTAATCGGCGCCCAGGTTTGCCGTGCCGTTGGGTTGCTGCGAGAGCCGGTTGTCCGGCGCTGGCACGCCCTGCACACGCGAGGTGAACAGGCTGATGTTGCTGCGCACGTCAATCCGCGGAGCCTCTGGCCACAAGTCACTGACGCGAAACTTGGCCTCCAGTTCCAGGCCCTGCGTCATGGCGTCGCCGATGTTCTGCAGCCTGGCTACCCAGCGCGGTGAATCAGCCCACGAGACTGTCTCGAGCGTCGTCTGGCTGCGCATCAGGTTGTTGATGTGGCGGTAAAACAGGTTTGCGCTGAGCATGCCGCTGCCCGGCAGAAAGCGCTCCAGCGCAATGTCCAGACCGCTGGCCAGTTCCGGCTTGAGACTCGGGTTGCCGCCGCGATCCGGGTGCAGTTCGTCATTGGGTCCGCGTCCGGGGAACATGCCCGAGATGCGTGGGCGGGCGATCAGGTCCTGCAGACCCGGTGAGCGGTAACTGCGCGTCAGGCTGGCGCGCAATTGGTCCTTGCTCTGGGACTCGAACTTCCAGACCGCATGCAGCAGCGGTGTCCAGACGCTGCTCAGATTGCGCTCCTCAGGCATGCCCGCAGCCGTGCTGCCTTGGGTGCTGATACCTTCCCAGCGCAAACCGGCGTGCGCTGCCAACTGGCGTGTGATGGACCACTCGTCCTGCGCATAAATGGCCGCACGCAGGCTCGACGCCGTCAGGTTGCCATCGAATTCGGTCAGCGGCGACTCGCCGTCCTGCAGAGTGGTGGCGACCTCGCGGCGGCGGTTGATTTGCAACTCGGTACCGGTTACCAGACTGTGATCGTTGGCCAGCGTCTTCGTCAGCTTGGCACTGGCGCTGAAGTTGAGGTCATGCTGTTCGGAACGGTTGTCCGACTGGCCGACGGCAGGACTCGATCCAAAGTACTGACGCAGCGACGAATTGTCCCAATCGCTTTGTCCCAGCGTGGCGCGCAGTTGCCAGTTGCCGCCGTCCTGTAGCCGGTGCATCCATTGGGCACCCAGGCGCAGGCTGCTGAAGCGGTTGGCGCCGGAACCGCTGCTGCCATCAAAGGGTGCCGTGCCACCGATTTGTGTCAGGCTGCCGCTGCTCACGCTGGAACTCTGTGATTGGACCAGCATCGGCGTCAGCACCACGGTGTCGCCCTGCTCACCCCGCCACTGCAGGCGGCCATTAGCCTGGATGGCGTCGCGCTGGCTGGATGACTGTGTGCGTTCAAGCCGATCTATCAGCTCGCCGTTGTCCAGATTTTCTATGGTTGTATGGCTGCTGCTGTCGTTGCTGCGCTCACCGTGCTGGGCCGACAGTGAGATGTTGTAGATCCAGTTACCCGAGACTTCGTTGCGGGTCCAGGAAACGGCTGGCTGCTGCTTGCCGTTCTCCAGGCCAACACCGAGTCGAAGGTCATTGAGCCGCTTGCTGTAGCCGCCGCGTGTCACGATGTTGATGGTGCCACCAATGGCGCGGGCTCCGGTTTCCGCGGTGGGTGCACGCAGGATTTCGATGCGCTCGATCTGCTCGGGCGAGAGTTCGACGAGCGAAAAGCCGCGTGGCGCCGGTTCGCCATCAATCAGGATCTGCGTGTAGCCGCCGCCGAGTCCGCGCATGCGCGGTGCGCCACCGCGCCCCGCGCGACCGGGCATGGTGACACCCGGCAGACGCTTGAGCAATTCACCCACGGTGCTGTCGCCAAAGCGCTCGATTTCCTCACGTCCGACAATGATCTTGCTTGCGGTGGACTGGCGCCGCGCTTCGGTGTCGTCGAGCGCCGCGCCGGTGATGGTGACACGCTGCAATTCGCCTGTGTTGCCCTGTGCACGCCCGTCAACGGCGCTGGCCAGCGCCAGCATGCCCAGAAGCCATGCAACCCGGTGAGGAACGAGATACGTTGAGCCTGCCATCGGGCCGATTATCAGAGGCCTTTGTAAAGC
>CAZZLB010000303.1:0-4406 GCA_964654655.1 uncultured Rhodoferax sp.
CTGACGCTAAGCGCGATATTCGGAATGCGCTGAGAACGCACCAGTGGTCAATTCGACGTCAGCGGCGGCTATGCCGGCCTTGCGCGCAGCGTCGCGCCAACTGTCGACTGCGGATGCGACTTCTTCGACGAGCTGCCTGGCTCGGTCCGCAGAGAGTCCATAAAACGGGGCGGTGCTCAGAACCGTCTGCAGGCTTGGGCGACTGTCTGCATCGTCGATGTTCAGGACATGTTCGGCCTTGTCGATGTTCGGATTGACGTCGAACGCTGGCGCAAGCTGCCACCCGTTGGCACCGAGCACGAATCCGTGATTGCGCAGGTGGTCGTCCCTGTTGCCGACGGCCACGTTGAAGGCAACCCTGCGGAACAGTTGCTCCAGGTCCGCTCCCGCGCGGGTGCCGTCTCCGTTGGAGCGCAGGAATTGCGCCAGCTCGAGATAACTGCTTCCCTCGCTGTGCTCCTTGCGAAGCAGGGTCATGGCAGAGGCGTAGAAACGTCGTGCACCCTTGACGCGGTCAAAGCGCTGAATACAGAAGGTGTGAAAATCGTTGTTCAGCCGGACCAAGCTGGCAGGTGGAACGTCGATGCCGGCCGTTACCGCCAACCCGTGCACCACGTATTCCCATGCGCCCACATCCCGGTCATCGTCGCGCGCCGGGAACTTGCCAATCCAGAGTGAGCCGTCGGTCTCGGTGAAATTCGCCTTCGGTCGGGCTCCTCCGAGCGATGCACCGGGTGCCACCAGAACCGCGAGCCACTTGCGCAGCGCATCCAGATCCTCGATTTGCCGACTGCTGAGCTGATAGGCAACTGCCTCGAGTTCGCGCAGCGTCGTGACGGGGGGTGCTGCCATCTTCTCGTCGCCCAGGAACGTTTCAGTGCCGGCAAGGCGAAAACGCAGTGCGCCCTGGCGCGTGAAGTCCTGCACTCCAATCAGGAAGTCCCAAGCGTACAGCGTGTGCGCAGTGCGTTTCTCGTCTTTGGCTTGCAGCGCTTCACGGCGTTTCATCAGCGTTTGACCCCACCGGTCTGGGGAGGAGTCCAGGAATATGCCGAAGTTGCCCAATTCCGGCTTCGGAAAGAACGGCTGATCGTCCAGTGACAGATCCGGGTCGAGGGCGAATGCACGGGCTTGCCCAAGCCAGTTGCGGTCGTAGCGGAAGCGAACCTGCCCACGGTCGTGTGCGAGTGTGCCCACCAGGCAGGCGGGGGTCAGGTCAGAGTCGAGCCAAACTTCCAGGATGTTGTTTTGGCTGCTCCTCATGACGGCCCCAATGCCAGGTCCTGCAGCTTGCGGCCCACTTTGTCGTCGGCGGCCAGTGCGCTGATGTCGCCCTCCAGGCCCAGAACGGCCAGCACGCGAAGGTAGGTGCCCAAGGTTGCGCCGGGGTCCCCAGTCTCGACCTTGTACAAGGAGCTGCGAGAGATTCCGGCGCGTTGAGCCACCACCGTACTGCTTAACTTGCGGCGCTTGCGGGCGAGCTTCAAGCGCTCTGCGAACTCAGAGAGTAGTCTTTGCTCTTGAGGAAAG
The DNA here is from genome assembly GCA_964654655.1 of uncultured Rhodoferax sp. Classification (GTDB taxonomy): domain Bacteria; phylum Pseudomonadota; class Gammaproteobacteria; order Burkholderiales; family Burkholderiaceae_C; genus Rhodoferax. The sequence continues at coordinate 1,531 of CAZZLB010000303.1, forward strand.
ACGATGGGTGGTTTGCGTGGCATTCCGCTATTATAGGCAAAAAATTACATTTATGTCCATAATAGAAAACATATCAAACCTAACACTCGACAATATTGACCGCCAGCCCGCCGCGTGAGGTTTCCTTGTACTTGGTCTTCATGTCGGCGCCCGTCTCGCGCATGGTCTTGATCACTTTGTCGAGCGAGACGACGTGCTGGCCATTGCCGGCCAGCGCCATGCGGGCGGCGTTGACGGCCTTGACAGCGCCCATCGCATTGCGCTCTATGCACGGTATCTGCACCAGCCCGCCAATCGGGTCGCAGGTCAGGCCCAGGTTGTGCTCCATGCCGATTTCGGCGGCGTTCTCGATCTGCTCCGGGCTGCCACCCAGCACGGCGGCCAGTCCCGCTGCGGCCATCGAGCAGGCTACGCCGATCTCGCCCTGGCAGCCGACTTCGGCGCCGCTGATGGAAGCGTTGAGTTTGTACAGCATGCCAATGGCAGCGGCCGTCATCAGGAATTCGATCACGGCATCTTCACCAACAGTGGCGCCAGCGCGTTGCCCCTGGTTCAGGATGAAGCGGTCGCAGTAATGCAGTACCGCCGGAATGACACCGGCAGCGCCGTTGGTGGGGGCCGTCACAACCCGGCCACCGGCAGCGTTCTCTTCGTTGACGGCAAAGGCGTACACGTTGATCCAGTCCAGCACGGAAAGCGGGTCCGCCAGCGCGCGCTCGGCGCGCTCACGCAGTTGCGCTGCGAGCACCGGGGCGCGGCGTGGAACGTTGAACGGCCCTGGCAGCGCACCCTGTTGGGTCAGGCCGCGTTCCACGCATTCGCGCATGACGCGCCAGATGTTGAGCAGGCCGGAGCGGATCTCGGCGTCGCTGCGCCAGGTGCGCTCGTTGGCCCACATCAGCTCGCTGATGCTCATCCGGTGCGTCTGGCACAGCCGCAGCAGTTCATCACCGGATGCAAAAGGGTGCGGCGTCTTCTCGAAGGCGTGCAGCACGGCCTCGTTGGCGGCGCCTGCCGTCACGACAAAGCCACCGCCCACGCTGAGGTACTTGCTCTCCTTGAGCAACCGGCCCTGCGCGTCCATGGCGCTGAACTTCATGCCGTTGGGATGCTCGACCATCGCCTGGCGCTGGTACAGCAGCAGGTCCTGTGCGGGTTTGAAGCCAATGTTTCTTTGTCCCAGAAGCGTCAGGCGCTGGTTGCTGCGCACTGCTTCCACCAGCGCCGGCACGGCTTGTACATCGACCGTGTCCGGACTGTGGCCCATCAGGCCCAGCATGACAGCGGTATCAGACCCGTGCCCCTTGCCGGTGGCGCCAAGTGAGCCGTAGAGCTCGCACTTCAGGGTCTCGGTGGCCTCCAGCAAGCCCTCGCGCTGCAGCGCCAGCGCAAACAGGCGCGCCGCGCGCATAGGCCCCACGGTGTGGGAGCTGCTCGGTCCGATGCCGATCTTGAAGAGGTCAAAAACGCTGATGGCCATGACCTGATCTTAAGCGGCTTCAGCGCGGACCTGCCATCAGTGCGCGCACATCGCCAGCGTAGTCTCTCAGGGTTTCCTTCAACTGCTGGCGTTGGGCCGGCGTGGCGCTGTTGTGCAGGGCCGCAAGCGTAGTGCAGGTCTCCAACTGCAATCTGGCCGCGTAATTGCGGTAGTCCGGGTCCGGGGACGCCATGGCGCGCTCCACCAGTGCGCGCATCTCCTGCCGCAGCTTGCGCTCGTCCGCCTTGCCACCTTGCAGGCCTTGCAAAGTCTGCAGCGTGTCCTGCTGGCGCCGCAACACTTCGCGGTGATTGAGCGCCGGATCAAAAACAGAATCGGCTACCGCGCTCTGCAGCAAGGCCCGCTGTGCGTTGTCCAGCGGTCCGTAGAAGGACTCGACGCGTTCAATGAGCTGTTTGGCACGGCGCTCCCGACGCTCCGCTGCGGTTCCAGACAGCCACTCCTCGCGCCACTTCTCTGCGCGCTTTTCAAACTGCTGTGCCATGTGGTTGAGCTGCGTCGTGCTGAAAGTGGGTGTCAGCGCCAGCACCGAAGGCTCCGCCCGGTCCAGCAGCGCCTGCAGACGGGGTCGCAATTCGTCCGGGATCGCGCAAACCTGGCTCGCACTCACCTTGCCCGCCGCCATGGCTTCGGTCTTGACCAGCGTGGCAAGGATAAGCGGCAACTCGTTTTGTCGGTGCCAGCTTTGCAGGGCGCTGAGGTCCGTGCGTACCCTGGCCGATTGGGCCGAGTTGAAGTCCAGGTAACTGTCCAGCCACCAGTAGCCCAGCTCCGGCGCATTGTTGTAGGCGAGCCGGACTGCGCTGCAGCCCGAAAGCAGCAGCAGCGCCAGCAGCACGCCGATAATGTGGCGCAGATGAAGAAATCGACTTGCTGACAGACCGGAGAAGGGCATGACGGATATTTCAAAAAACTCCACGACGCCAGGCGCTGTGGATGTGGTGATCATGGCGGCCGGCAAGGGCACGCGCATGAAAAGCAAATTGCCTAAAGTGTTGCATCTTTTGGCCGGACGCGCTTTGCTCAGGCATGTTGCGGATACTGCGGCAGAGCTTTCAGCACGTCAAGTGATCGTGATCACCGGCCATGGCGCCGCCGAGGTGGAGGCCGCACTGACTGGCAAAGGCGGAGCGGACGGGCGCTTTGAGCTTGACTTTGTGCGTCAGGAACCGCAGCTCGGCACCGGACACGCGGTGCAGCAGGTGCTGCCGGTATTGCGTGATGATGGCGTAGTGGTGATTCTGTCGGGCGATGTTCCGCTGATTCGCGCCGACACCTTGCAGCAACTGATCGCTGCCTGTGCTGGCGACAAGCTGGCCCTGCTGACGATTGATTTTGCCGACCCCACCGGCTACGGCCGTATCGTGCGCCGCGG
>CAZZLB010000304.1:0-4386 GCA_964654655.1 uncultured Rhodoferax sp.
CAGGCGGTCAGTTCGGCCGCCGGTGTCAAGCCACTGGCGCAGATGGCATGGCAATTCGCCCAAAAGAACGCTTGATGTTTCCATCATTTATGACACCCACTTTCGTCATCGCGAGGGCGCAGCCCGTGGCGATCCATGCAGTCGATGGATTGCCACGCTGCGCTCGCAATGACGTCCGGCATGGTCATGACTTATGGAACTCTTATTAGATCTTTCCAACCAACGCTAACGGAGATACCATGGATTTTGACTATTCACCCAAGACCAAAGACCTGCAAGTCAGGCTGCAGGCTTTCATGGAAGAGCACATCTACCCGGCCGAAGGCGCGTACCACGCCGAGATTGCCGCCAATACGGCAGCCGGCAAACGCTGGACACCGCTGCAGACCATTGAAAATCTCAAGCCCAAGGCACAGGCGGCCGGCCTGTGGAACCTGTTCCTGCCGGTCGACAGTGCCGCAGCGTCCGGCTATGACGGCGCCGGCCTGACCAACCAGGAGTACGCACCGCTGGCCGAAATCATGGGCCGCGTCATGTGGTCCAGTGAAATTTTCAACTGCTCGGCGCCCGACACCGGCAACATGGAAACGATTGCCCGTTACGGCTCCGAAGCCAACAAGGCGCGCTGGCTCAAGCCGCTGCTGGAGGGCAAGATCCGCTCCGCCTTCGCCATGACCGAACCTGAGGTCGCATCAAGCGATGCCACCAACATCCAGACCCGCATCGAACGCCAGGGCGACGACTACGTGATCAACGGCCGCAAGTGGTGGACTTCCGGCGCTGGCGACCCACGCTGTGCCGTTTTCATCACCATGGGCAAGACCAATCCGGACGCACCACGCCACTCGCAACAAAGCATGATCATCGTTCCTGCAGGTACGCCGGGCCTGACTGTGGTGCGTGCGCTCAACGTGATGGGCTATGACGATGCGCCGCATGGCCACATGGAAGTGCTGTTTGAAAACGTGCGGGTACCGGCTACCAACATCCTGCTGGGCGAAGGGCGCGGGTTTGAGATCGCCCAGGGACGCCTTGGCCCCGGACGCATTCACCACTGCATGCGTCTGATCGGCCTGGCCGAAAGGGCACTGGAACTGATGTGCAAGCGCGCTTCCCTGCGGGTCGCCTTCGGCAAACCGATTGCCGCACAAACCGTCACACAGGAACGCATCGCCGAGGCACGCTGCAAGATTGATATGGCGCGCCTGCTCACGCTCAAGGCGGCCTGGATGATGGACGTTGCGGGCAACAAGTTTGCCAAGAACGAAATTGCCATGATCAAGGTGGTCGCTCCCAGCATGGCTTGCCAGGTCATCGACTGGGCGATGCAGGCGCACGGTGGCGGCGGCATGTGCGACGACTTCCCGCTGGCCTACAGTTACGTCAACGCGCGCACACTGCGCTTCGCCGATGGTCCGGACGAGGTACACCGCAACTCGATTGCCAAGGCCGAGCTTGGCAAATACATGGTCAAGGCCAAACCGGCCTGAGTCGGGTTTTCGCTCTGGTCGCGGCCGCGTCAGTGCAGATGACGCGGCTTGCGCCCGCCGCCATGGCCGATGCCGCCATGACCGCCGCTGGAACCACGCGGTGGTTTGCCCAACTGCAGCGAATTGACCAGTTCGTCAAAGCGCTGGCCGAACAGCTTGTCGATTTCGGTCACGACGCCGCCGAGTTCGGCCCCATCAAAGTGACGCTCCATCAAATTGACGACATCCTGCACCAGCAGGTCGCGTTGCACCTGCATGATGGCGGCCGGATCGGGGCCGACAAACAGCATCACAAAATCATCACGTGACTCCATGTCTGCCTCGCCCTCTTCCTCGTCATCCTCGAATTCGGTGTCGTAGAAAGTAACTTCAATAGCAGCACCGGTTTGCGCCAGCTCATTGAGGTTCATGCACATTTCATCCAGCGCCTGACGGAAATCATCGTCACCATCCACAGTCCAGCACATTTGCAGCAAGTGCCCATGGGCATCAAACTTGATGCCTGGTTCGTCTTCGTAAGAACTCTCGGCAGCCTCCGCCAGGGAGCGGGCTCCGGCGTACTTCCACAGCGGTTTGAGGGCGTCCTGCAATTGCCCAAAAACAACTTCGGCGCGCAAGGTCACCTGGCCATGGACATGGATCTCTAGGGGGTGGTTATAACTTGACATGCGATTAGTGTAATGGGATCGCACGGACGATCTGCCGCCAGCGGATTAACAATTCTCAACAGACATTCTCCGAGCAAAGGCCTAATATAAAAGCGTCACAGGAAGAAACCGCAAGGAGAGCATCATGAGCACAGCAGCCATCGGAACCATCGGTACATTGGGAGCCGGATCCATGGGTAGCCTGGGCGGTCTGGGCGGAACAGCAAAGATCCTGCCGTTCGCCGGTGCGGCGACGACGACTGGTTCCGCCGTCGAGGTGGCCAGCACCCCTTCCAGCACCAAGGTGGACCTCTCTGCCGCTGCCAGGAAAGCGGCCGCTGCAGATGGTGTGCAGACAGGCCAGACCATGGGCGAACTGGCGCAAGCGCTGATCGTTGCGCTGATGCTTCAAATGCTCGAACAAAGAGCTGTCCACTAGACACCAGATACAGACAAGCGCTGAGGAGGAATCATGAGTCTGCCTTCTTTCACCGCGATAACGCAAAACAGTTCCAGCGTCCTGGGCAAGGCGCTGGGTGATCCCGCAGTAGAGCAACTCGCCCAAAGACTGCACATTGACCTGCAGGACCCAGCCACCGTGAGCGGTCTGCTCGCCATGACCCGCCAGTGCGTTGATGAATCCTGGACGGATGCCGGCATCCCCAAGGGCATGCTGGCAGCAGCCTCCAACCCCGGACTGAGTCGCTACGGGCGCACCGCCATTCGCGCTTATCAGGAAGTCGCAGCGATGGCATGAGCACACGGCATTGCGATAGCAGTTCCATCTGTATCGCCGCGCCGCAAGCCGACCCAGCGGCTCGTTCGACTCCCTTTGGCGTATCCGATAGAATTTCGGTGGGGCGGGCATACTGTGCCCTTGAATTCAGCTTCTATCGCCAACCATCCATGAATGAGAAGCAAGCTCGCGTCGCGGTTCTAGACGATGACGCCGATTTGTGCAAGCTTCTTCGGTTCCTTCTCTCCAGGGAATACGAAGTCCTGCTTCCGGGCAATGGCACGGAACTGCAGATCATGGTGGACCAGGGCTCGGTCGACCTCATCGTGCTCGACATCGGCCTGCCACACGAGGATGGCATTCTTATCGCGCAAAAGATCCGCGCCACCTCAAGCATTCCCATCATCTTTCTTTCGGGTTACTCGTCAGAGGACATGATCATCCGGGGCCTCAACATAGGGGCCGACGACTACGTGACCAAACCGTTTCAGACGGAGATACTGCTGGCGCGGGTCAGAAGCGCGCTGCGCCGTGGCGAACTGCACCCCTTGCAGGCAGTGCACAACCTGCAACTCGGAGACGTCACTTTCGAAGTGGGCGAGCAGCGGCTTTCCAATGCGCACGGACTCAGCATCAAACTGACGGAGATGGAGGCGCTGATCCTCGCGCTTCTGGCGAATGCCGATTCCCAGACGCTGTCGCGTGAAGAAATGTTCCGGCGAGTTTATGGCAGGGATTGGGATACCCTGAACCGTGGCATCGAGGTGCATATTTCACACTTGCGCAGAAAACTGGCAGAGGTGAGCAAGGTTCAAAGCACCATTGTCGGACTGCGCGGCGTGGGGTATCGCCTCAAGTTGCAGGGTGGCCCGGCGCAAGCCACTTTTGGCGACCTCGCAGCGGACGCCTGAGCACGACTGCAAAATGACCTGGGGCGCGAAGCCCCGTCCGTTCAATCCATCAGCTGGCCGCCAACTGGAGCTTGCTCTGTTGGACAATGCCGGTCGCAATAGCCAGCAATCGATCAAACGGGATTGGCTTGGGCAATACCTCCACCCGGGAGGGCATGCCGCCGCGTTGCTCAATGACTTCAGCGTCCAGTCCGGTGACCACAACAATCGTAGCGTCTGCCATTTCCGGCGTTTCGCTCAGGATTCTTAACATGGCGAAACCATTGATGTGAGGTATCTGCAGGTCGACAATCAGCAGGTCTGGCCAGGATTCGCTCATCCTCAGCAAGGCTTCAAAGCCGTCGGCGCTGATCCTGACCTCGGGTTTCATTGGCCAGCTTGACAATTTGATCTGGTACAGGCGCAACAGCGCGGGCTCGTCCTCCACCACCAGAACTCGCAAGCGGCGCGGACTGACAGAATTTTGCACTGGCGCTGCGGACTCGGGCGTTGTGCAGAATGAATTTTCTGGATGGGTTGCTGGCACTTTGGACTCGGTTGTGGTTTAAGGCTCGCAGGATCTGGGCAGGAGTCTCCATCTTACATGGGCTGTAGCAGGCGCA
>CAZZLB010000305.1:0-4368 GCA_964654655.1 uncultured Rhodoferax sp.
GTTTGCGCGTCGTGATTTCCTCATGCGCCACCACAATGCGGATGGCCCCCTCACCCGGAAAGCGCGTCAAACGGCACAGGAACCAGCGCTTGGCGGTGGGCGAGTCGCAGGGGTACTCCACCACGACTTCCTCGCGCGATCCGCCCAGGAGTGAGCGCAGACCGGCTGCGATCTCGGCCGATCCCTCCGACTCCGGCCCACTGGCGGCGTCGCAGATGGCCAGGTAGTTCAAACCCTCCGACAGGCAACCAGGCTCGCCGCCGTTGTCACGACCAAATTGAAGCCAGGCCCGGTTGACGGCGATGATGTTGGCTTTGTCGTCCAGGATTGCCATGTTGGCGCTCAGAGCGTCCACCGTGGCGCGCGCAAAGCGCTCGGCTTCCAGCGAGGCGGCTAAAGCCTGATCGGTTGCATTCTTGGCGACGAGCAAATCAATCTGCGCCTGCTTGATCTCAGAGATATCCAGAATGAGGACGTAAAAGCCTTGAACCTTGCCACGGGTGATGTCCGGAATCATTCGCGGCAGCAGCCAGCGGATCTGCTTGTCGTGCTCCACTGCGTCGTTGATTTCCATATGCTGGGCCTCTCCCCGCAGCGCTGCCTGCACCTGGGGCAACAGGACCTGGTAGCGATCCTCACCCAGAACCGTCTGTAACTGTTTGCCCACCATCTCGACAGGGGTCGTGCCGAACCACGCTGCATAGGCCTTGTTGCTGAACCGGCATTGAAGATTATTGTCCCAGTAGCCAATCATGGTTGGCAGGTTGTCGATCACATTGCGCAGATCGCGTTCCTTTTCCTGCAGGTCAGCGGCGCTGCGATTGCGTGCCGTGATATCGCGTGCCGAACAATACAGCAGACGCTGGCCGTCCAGGACCAGGCCACGCGCGCTGATTTCGACATCAATCCCGTGTCCGTCACTGTGCCTGATTTGAATCTCGAACAGACGGGTCGACTGCTCTTCGATCAGTGAACCGATGACATTGAGGATGGTGGCTGGGTCGGTGAGTGTGGCCAGGTCGGTCACATGCACACGGCCGATGGCGGATTGGTCCAGCCCGAGCATTTTCAGGAAGGCCGGGTTGGCTTGAACCAGCAAACCATCGGCGTCGACGATATGGACGCCGTCGGTTGCGGTATCAAGAATCGCCCTGAGGCGGACCCGTTCGAGCTCCAGCTCACTGGTGCGCTCCTGCACCATGTTCAGAACCAGGCGGTGCTGTAACCAGCGCCGGCGCAGGTAGAGCCAGAGCAAGGCGCTGATAAGCGCGCCAGCGCCAAAGATGAGCCAGGGTGTAATTTGGTCCTGCGCCGCGTTGAAACCGGCCTCCGAATTGACCCGCAGCGTCAGCTCCCGTCCCATCAGTTGCAAGGTCTGCCGGGCTGAATAGTTGTGCTTCGAGGCATCGATTTGCGCTGGCGCTGACACGGGCGCTATGGCAGGCGTGTGGTGTTTGTCGGAGTCGTAAATCAGCTTGCCGTCGCCAGCACCCGTTGTGCTGTCGAACAGTTCGATATCCATGCGCCCCAGCGCGGTTTCAGGGAGGCCACGGAGCAACTCCTCGATCACCACTGGTGCGACCAGCAAGCCCAGCAGATTGGCGCGGCGCTCGTTCGCATTGGCCGGGTGCGTGCCATGGGCATAGACCGGCACAATCAACAGCACGCCGGGCGTGGGCTGGTTGACCTGGGTCATCGTGATGGGCTCACTCATGGTGGGCTCGCCGCTGTCGATCGCCTGTTGCATGGCACGCCGGCGCAGCGGCTCGACGTTGTTGAGACCGAGCACACCGCTGTTGCCAGCCGCCGGCTCGATAAAGCGCACCACATACAACTCGGTCTGGTCAGGCGTTGGTGGCGGATGCACCGTGAAGTCGGGGGCGCCATCGGCGCGCTGGGCAGCCTCGAAAGCGGCCAGTTCGGAGCGCTGCACACGCTGGTTAAAGGCAAAGCCGCGCACGCCGGGGAATTCTTTGGCCAGTTCGCGTGATTCCACATAAGCCCGAAACGCGGCCCGGTTCACCTGCGGGTTGGCAGCATAAACACCGCGGACTCCATTCAGGCCGTACACCGACTGCTTGAAGCGCCGCGTGATTTCGATGGCAATGCGCTCACTGGTGTTTTCAATTTCGACCTGGGCATCGCCACGAATATCTTGCGCCCGATACACGGCGGCCAAACCAAACAGGCAGAGCGACAGCACAAAAACCAGGGACGGCATGGCGGCTTCGAGCCGCGCGCGTGCCTCAGGACTCAAATTCATGGCGTAGAAGCGCTTCAGCATGGCCGCAGGCCGCCGATCGATACGGACCAAGGGGGGGGGGCGTTGACAGACAAAGTGCCCTGAGCTTAATTCCCTTTGGCCGCAAGGGTCAACCTGCAAAAAAAACTGAAACCAGGTTTCACTTTTGTCATCCCCGCCCCCGGGGCTTGTCACCCGGACTCAGGATTTGTCATCCCGGACTTGATCCGGGATCCAGTGCTACGCTGCGACTGGATTGCGGGTCAAGTTTGCGAAGGGATCTTTGCGCGCAATTTGTTCACCACATCGGCCAGCGCAATGGTGTCGAGCCCGTTCTTCTTCAAGAATGCGTTCCACTGGATTTGTTTGGTTACATCCGCTGAGAATGTTTCGGCAAGCCCGATAGGCACCGAGGACGGCACCGCCATCTTGCGGCGCTCAAAAGTTGCTTCGATGGCTCGGCGCATTTCCGATGGGTCAAGCGCGTTGTCATCCAGTAGCACCCACAAGTCGAAGTAGTCTTTCATCCGTGTATTGGCCATGCCCATCAGGCAAACAGCGTGGAACTTTTCGGCGACAACCGTGTATTTCGGATAGGCCCGCAATTGCGGCGCCGGAAAATCTTCCAGCATTACCGGGTAAGTGATCGCTTGCGGTTCTGGCGTCACCGCATCACCAAAGCCAATATCTACTTGCAGTGTGATGCGCGCACCGTCGAGCGTTGCCTGAAGGTCGATCCGAACACCACCATATCCAGCTTCCTTGCGGATGATCGACCCCTTGACCGTATCCGGATCAAACACCACGCCGTCTTCAGCAGGAACCTGGCAAATCTTTCGAAAGGTTGTTACCGCTGTGTCGATGTCATCGGGACCAAAGCCCAAAAGATCGGCATCACGGGTTGGTCTGTGTGCAACGTCATACCAAAACGCAAATAGCAGCGCTCCCTTGAGCAGGAAGTTCGATGCGTGCTCAGAGACGGACAGTCGGTACAACAAGCGCTCCAGACCGTAGTGCGTGAGCGTCAGGTTGAAATCCTGCTTCGTTGCATCGGCGTGCTGCTTCAGACGTGCCCGGACAGATGCCGCCAGGTTTCGAGTCATGCGGTCACGCTTTCCAGATAGGGACGCATGACATTGGCCACGCGGTCGACAGTCGCGAAGTGCCAGATTTCGTCCATCGTGAATTTTCTTTGAGCCCATGCATCGCGCAGGGCTTCCAGCGCAACGTCAAGACCGATCTTGTTGCGGTATTTGAAGCAGTCGGCAACAGTCTTTGCAGCGTTAAACACCGGCACGCTCACGCCATCGACCGACAGATGTTCAATGCCATCTGTAAATGCAACCCCGGACATTCGCACTGGGCGGATTCTTGGTTGATCAAGGCGTGGAATCGATGAACGATGCGCAATGGCAAGCCAGACTTCGAAAGGTGCCTGTGTGCCGATGCCATGCACGCGCAGTGCTGAAAGCAGGCAAACGACACCCTGCGGCACACGCAACGCCACCTCTGCCAGCGAACGGTGTTCGCTGATGGTCTGACCTGGCAGACCGTACACACCTCGGGCGATTCTTTCGAGTTTGCCTGCTGCAACCATTCGGCTGAGCACAATCGTGGGCAGCGCGTGTTGCGCAAGGTCCCGGGCGCGCAGCAGTGGCCTCGCCTTGGCAAGGTTCAGCACAGCCTGCTCATGTGTTGAAAGGGAACGGAGGCTCATTGCGCAAGTATGTTGCAAGTAACAGGCATTTGTAAATATGTTTCATATAAAAGCAACAAAGCTGCTTGGTTCAATGACAAACAGGGGTGCAATGACAAACAGGGGTGCAATGACAAAAGGAGGTGCAATGGCATCTGGTCGTCACAAAGACGGTTGGCGCATCAGCAAGGCTTCAAACTCGGCAAGCGGCATGGGCCGGCCAAACAGATAGCCCTGGTAAGCATGGCAGCCCAGCTCTGCCAGGCAGTCGCATTGCGCCTGCGTTTCCACACCTTCGGCGATCACACCCAGCTCCAGGCTGCTGGCCAGCGCCACCACCGTCTTGGCAATGGCCGCGTCATCGGGATCGACCAGAATGTCGCGCACAAAGCCCTGGTCGATCTTGAGCTGGTCCAGCGGCAGGCGCTTG
>CAZZLB010000306.1:0-4367 GCA_964654655.1 uncultured Rhodoferax sp.
GCCCAGACCATCTTCCCCTTGACCCATGCCGACATCCTCGCCGGCTCGAAATTTGACTTCAAGGTCGAATTTGATGGTGTGGTTGATGCGGCGCAAGTCAAGGTCACTGTCAATGGGCAGGACTACAGCAAGGCGCTGGGCAAGTCGGCAGATCTGATTGCCAGGGAAGACGGCAAGGACGTCTCCAGCCTGCTGCTGCGCGACGCCAGCATCAGCAAGCCGGGTCAATACATTGTTGCGGCAAGCGATGGCAAGAGCAGCGCCACGGTCACCTGGACCGTTTACGCCACACCCACCAAACGGGTCGCGAAGAATGTAATCCTGTTCATCGGGGATGGTTTTTCGATCGGGCACCGCACGGCGGCGCGCATTCTGTCCAGGAGCATCGAAGGTGGCAAGTACACGGGCAAGCTGGCGCTTGACGACATGCCTTACATGGCGCTGCTGTCCACCCAGGGGACGGACTCCATCATCACCGATTCCGCCAACGCCGCCCATGCCTATACCACCGGGCACAAGTCCTGTGTCAATGCGCTGGGCGTCTATTGCTCGCGTGCCGCCAATACGCTGGATCATCCCAAAGTTGAAACCATCACTTCACTGGCCAAGCGCCGTGGCATGGCCGTCGGTGCCGTCACCAACTCCGAGATTGAAGATGCAACCCCGGCTGCGATGGTGGCACATACGCGCCGTCGCTCCGATTACAACGACATCGTGAAGATGTTTTACGACAGCAAGATCGACGTCATCATGGGTGGTGGCTCGCCCAATTTTCTGCCCAAGTCAACACCGGGCTCCAAGCGGGGTGACGACATCGATTTCATTGAGCGTTTCAAACAGGCCGATTACAGAATGGCCATCACCAAGGCCGAAATGATGGCCGCTGCGGACGATGTCAAGACGACACGGCTGCTCGGTCTTTACAACACGGGGAACGTGGATGGGGCGCTCGACCTCAAATTCCTGAAGAAAGGCTCGGTTACCAAATTTCCGGACCAGCCCGATGTGCCGGAAGAAATGGCGGCCGCCCTGAAAGTGCTGTCACGCAACAAGAACGGCTTCGTGCTGATGGTGGAGAGCGCGCGCATCGACAAGTACTCGCACTCGCTGGATCCGGAACGCTCGATTTACGACACCATCATGCTCGACAGCGCTGTCAAGCAAGCCAAGGAGTGGGCCAAGGCCAATGGAAACAACACACTGATTCTGGTCACTGCCGATCACTCGCATGCTGTCAGCGTAGTGGGTACGATCAACGACGAGGAGCCCGGCGCTGATATGCGCAACAAGGTTGGCACTTACGCCGAAGCGGGCTTTCCCAATTATCCTGCGCCTGATGCAGAAGGCTATCCGAACAAGGTCGATGTGTCACGTCGCTTGCGCCTCACTTTTGGTGCCTACCCCGATCATTACGATACCTTCCGCCCCTTCATGGACGGTGAATTTGTGCCAACCCTTCGCAATGCCGACGGCGTCATGGTGGCCAACGAGAAGTACAAGAGCGTACCGGGCGCCGTGTTGCGTGAAGGCAATCTGCCCAACAAAGGCGCGCGTGCTTCCAACAGCGGGGTTCATTCCGGCGACGACGTGATCTTGACAGCCATTGGCCCAGGCGCAGAAAAGGTGCGCGGGCAGATGGAAAACACAGAGGTGTTCAGAGTTATAGCGGAGGCACTGGCGCTGGCACCACAACAAGTCAGGGCAGCCAAAGCCGACAAGAAGCAGTAATGTCCTTGATCGGTCTTCGGTCCGGCGAATGGCTTCGCCGGACTTTTTTTATTTCTCCTTTGCTGGTCTGGGCCGCTGCGGCCGCCGCTACGGACAACATCAGTCTGGATACGTTGCTCAGTTTCGACTCGCTCTACAAATCGGTTGGCGTCCTGGGTACCCAGTATTCGGAGCGGGCCAAATTGCTCAAGGGCAAAGAGGTCCGCATGCGTGGCTACATGGCGCCACCGCTCAAACCCGAGAGCAAGTTCTTTGTGCTGACGCGTGAGCCGGTCGCGGTCTGCCCGTTTTGTTCATCGGATGCACAGTGGCCATCAGACATTGTGGTCATCTATCTGGAATCAAAGTTGGCCCCGATCAACTTCTCGCAACGCATCGAGGTGACCGGCAAGCTTGAGATGGGTTCCTGGACCGATCCCGAGAGTGGCTTTGTCAGTCAGGTCCGCATCGTGAGTGCGCAGGTGCACAAGCTGTGAGCGCCAAGGGCGAGTTGCGCTTGCAAGATCTTCGTGTCCGCTTTGCCGGTCAGGCCCCATTCCTGTTCAGCATCCCTTTGCTGGAAGTTGCGGCCGGCAGCAGTCTGGGTATCAGTGGCATTTCGGGCGCCGGCAAGACCACACTGTTTCATTGCTTGGCCGGCATCGCGAAACCAAGTACTGGCACGATCTGTTGGGATGGCATCGATATCTGCACCTTGCGCGATAAGGACCTGGGGCGCTGGCGTCATCGGAGCCTGGGGCTGGTGTTTCAGGACTTTCATTTGATCGATGGTCTCTCGGCGCTGGACAACGTGTTGCTGCCGGCCTGCTTCGATAACTGGCGGCTGGCACCGGCAGTGCGCGAGCGCGCTGGCGAACTGCTGGATGCAGTGGGTGTTGCCACAGGTGGGCGACTGGTCGCCCTGTTGTCACGCGGCGAGCGGCAACGGGTCGCACTGGCCCGCGCCTTGCTGCTGCAGCCAGGCATCGTCATGGCGGATGAACCCACCGCCAGTCTGGACCTTGAGCACAGACGCCAGATTGGAGATCTGCTGATCAAGCTCGTGCAGTCGCAGGGCGCCACCCTGATCGTGATCTCTCACGAGCATGAGTTGCTGGACCGTCTGGACCGTCGCATGACGCTACGCGACGGTCAGTTGCAACTGGATTCGGAGCAGAGTTGATGCGCTGTTTCAATCCCTTTCCCGTGATTCGTGCCGATTTGCGCCGTAACCGCTTGCTGGCTTGGGTCACCACCTTGCTGGTGGCCTTGTCGCTTGCCAGCGGCATCGCCGTGATTTCGCAGGAACGAGCGCTGCGGCAGGGCAGTGCTCGCGCGGCGGACGACTTCGATGTGCTGGTGGGCGCGCCGGGCAGCGGCACACAACTGGTGCTCAGCACGGTCTATTTACAGGCGCAAGCCATCCCCCTGCTTGATGGTGATGTACTGCTGCAGGCCAGTGTTGCGCCTGGCGTCAGCTATGCCGCACCGATTGCCTTTGGCGACAACTGGCAAGGCCATCCCATTATTGGCACCATCGCTGAATTCGCCAACCGTGGGGGCACGCTGGCGCCAGTGCAAGGCCGTGTCTTTCAGAAGCTCGGCGAAGCGGTGGTCGGCGCCGCAGTGCCGCTGGCCGTGGGTGCTGTCTTCAGTCCAGCGCACGGGTCACAACGCACGCCTGAGGACGAGCCCGGGCATGCCGACGCTGCACATGCCGGATTGACTTACAAGGTGGTGGGACGATTGCCGGCACGCAATACGATCTGGGACAAGGCGATTCTGGTGCCGATCGAAGACGTTTGGTCTGTTCATGGTCTGTCAGGCAGTCGCGTCGGCGAGGCGAGCCAGCACATTGGTCCGCCCTGGCACACCAGCCAACTGCCCGGCGTGCCGGCGATTGCCATCAAGCCCGATTCTGTGGCCGCTGCCTATCAGTTGCGCGTACAGTTTCGCAGCAAGCGCAGTCTGGCCCTGTTTCCGGCCGAAGTGCTCAACGATTTGTACCTGACGCTGGGCAACATTCGCGACCTGATGTCTGTGCTGGTCATCACAACGCAGCTGCTGGTGCTGGCTGCCGTGCTGATGGCTTTGCTGGTCGGGTTTCTGGCGCGGCGCAGGCAGTTTGCCGTGCTGCGTGCCATCGGTGCGAGTCGCCTCTATG
The DNA here is from genome assembly GCA_964654655.1 of uncultured Rhodoferax sp. Classification (GTDB taxonomy): domain Bacteria; phylum Pseudomonadota; class Gammaproteobacteria; order Burkholderiales; family Burkholderiaceae_C; genus Rhodoferax. The sequence continues at coordinate 3,872 of CAZZLB010000306.1, forward strand.
TCTTCAGCGTGGTCTGGATCGAAGTGCTGTTGTTGATCGTCGGCGGCGCAGTGCTGGGTTGCCTGTTGGGATGGTTTAGCTCGACTGCCCTGTCTCACTGGATGCAGTCCCAAGTCGGCTTTGCGATGCCAGTGCGATTGGGAGCAACAGAAGCACTGCTGGTAGCGGCGCTGCTGCTGCTGGGTGCCCTGGTGGCTACGCTGCCAGCCTGGCTTGTGTTCAGACGCCCGATTGCCGAGGGTCTGGCTTCGGCTTAAGCTATTTGGAGGAAGGCCGTCCGGTTTTGACCGCTGGTACGGCTTTCAAAGCGGCCACAAAAGCGCTGTCAGCCATGGCGGCAAGGGCCTTGATACCAGCGCGCAGCAGCTCGCTCTTCTTGACCGGGCTGCCGAGTTTACCGGCTCGTTGCTTGAGGTCGGCCAGCACGCTGTATTCAGCCTTCGGGATGGTGAAGCTGTCGCGTACCAGTTTGGGCTTCTTTTCCTTGACCGGCTTG
>CAZZLB010000307.1:0-4306 GCA_964654655.1 uncultured Rhodoferax sp.
CCTGCGGCCTCGCGATGACGAAGGAGAGTGTCTTGAATTCCGGAAACATCAATAGTTCGATCAACCGTTTTTGACAGGAAGCTCTCCCATGAAGTGCAAATCCCTTCTCTTGCTGGCGCTGGCCAGTTTCTCGCTCGGCGCTTTGGCGCAAGGCTATCCGAACAAGCCCATCAAGGCGATCGTGCCCTTTGCGGCGGGCAGCGCGACGGACCAGATCGGCCGCGCCTTTGCGGCCAAGATGGCAGAAACGCTGGGGCAGACCATCGTCGTGGAAAACAAGGCCGGCGTGAACGGCATGCTGGGCGCCGATGCAGTGGCCAAAGCCGCGCCGGACGGCTACACGATCCTGATCGGAACCAACAGCACCAATGCAGCGCTCAAAAGCCTGATGAAGAAACTTCCCTACGACCAGGACACGGCTTTTGCGCCGCTGGGCTATATGGGCTCGGTGCCGCTGATCGTGGCCGTGAACAACGACGTACCTGCCAAAACCCTGCGGGAATTTGTCGACCTGGCCAAGGCCAAGCCGACCTACGTGACCTTTGCCAGCGCCAGTACTTCGCAACTGGTGTCTTCCGAAATGATGGCTGGCATGGCTGGCATCCAGATGACCAATGTGCCCTACAAGAGTGGCCCGGCCGCGATGACCGACCTGATTGGTGGTCAGGTGATGATGTTCACTGCCGACTTTGCCGTCATGCTGCCGCAGGTGAAAGGCGGCAAGATTCGTGGCCTGGCCGTGACATCGGCCAAGCGCTCGCCGGCGATTCCGGAGCTGCCATCCGTCAACGAGGCGCTGGGCCTGAAAGACTACGAGCTGATCGCCTATTTCGCCATGTTTGCGCCGGCCGGAACCTCGCCCGAGATCATCACCAAACTCAACCACGCGATCAACGTCGCAGCCCAGAGCAAAGACATTCAGGAAAAGTTTGCGTCCATCGGCTTTGCGGTGGAACCCGGAACACCCGAAGCGCTGGCGCAACGCAGCCGCCTGGAGACGGCCAAGTGGGCCAAGGCGATTCGGGAAGCGAAGATTGAGCCGCAATGAACCTGGTCAAATCCAGTCCAGACGCACCCACCCATTTCTTGGCGCGAGTTGGCGGCTATGCGTCGCCGGCCTGACTGTGCAGGACTTTCACCTGCTGAACCAAAGCCATCACCATGTCACTCCCCTCTGAACTTGTTGCCACACTGGCACCCACCGGCACCCTGCGTGCTTCCATCAACCTGGGCAATCCCATCCTGGCCAATCTGGGCAAGGACGGAAAGCCTTTTGGTGTGTCGATCGACCTGGCACGCGGATTTGCGCAGCGCTTGGGGCTCGATGTCGAGTTGCTTGTGTACGACGCCGCCAGCAAATCGGTGGAAGCCGTGACGCAGGAACAAGCCGATTTTGGTTTCTTTGCGGTGGACCCTGCGCGCGGCGCCGGCATCGCGTTTACTGCGCCCTACGTCCTGATCGAAGGTGCCTACCTGGTACGCAATGATTCACCCTTGCAGGACAACACGGAAGTGGACCGCCCGGGAACGCGGGTGGTCGTTGGCAAAGGCAGTGCCTACGACCTCTATCTCACGCGTGAACTGAAACATGCCCACATCGTCCGCTCGCCAAGCTCGCCAACCGTGGTCGACACTTTCGTCGAGCAGGCTGCGGATGTGGCCGCCGGAGTCAAACAGCAACTCGAAGCCGATGCCTGCCGGGTTTCCGGTCTGCGCCTGCTGCCAGGTCGTTTCATGGTCATCCAGCAGGCGATGGGAATCCCCAAAGGGCGCGGCACGGCCGCTGCCGCCGTGCTGCACCAGTACGTCGAGGAGATGAAAGCCAGTGGTTTCGTGGCCCAGGCGCTTGAACGCCACGGTATCAAGGGCGCGTCGGTGGCCCCGGCAAATGGAGGGTCATTGGCGCATTGAAGCAGGAAATAAAGCGGTATTGTTCATACTTCGAAATTGTTCAGATGGCCTTTATGAAGTTGCAGATATTTCAGTTGCCTTCACTCAAGACGAAAGTCGTGATGATGACCTTGGGCGTATTCGTGATCAGCATCTGGCTGATCGCGTCTTACATCAGTTCGAGGATGCGCGAGGATATTGAAGGCATTCTGGGTGACCAACAACTGGCGACAGTTTCCCTGGCAGCTGCCGAGCTCAATTCCGACTTTCAGGATCGCTGGGACGCATTGCAACTGGTCGCCAAGTCTCTTGATGCCGATGTGCTAAACAAGCCGGCTTCCGTACAGCAATTGGTTGAACAGCGTCCGGTTCTGTTGGTTCTTTTTAACGCCGGCATCTTCATAACCCGTCCTGATGGAACGGCGATCGCAGAAGTGCCGCAGATAGGTCGGGTCGGCCTCAATTACATGGACCGGGATCACATTGCATTGGCTCTGACTCAAGGCAAACCGGCCATCGGAAAACCTGTGATTGGCAAACGGGTGCGGGCACCAAGTTTTGCCATGACTGTGCCGATAAGGGACACGCAGGGCAGGGTGGTAGGTGCCCTCAGTGGTGCGACCGACCTGAGCAAGCCCAATTTTCTGGGGAACATCAACACCGGTCGTTACGGCAAGAAAGGTGGCTACTTCATTGTTGATGCTGCCCACAGGCTGGTCGTCACAGCGACCGACCAGACTCGTGTGATGGCCGCGCTTCGTCCGCCGGGCGAAAACCCGGTAATGGACAGGCGCCTCCAGGGCTTTGATGGACCCGCGATCAACGTCAATGCCCTGGGTGTAGAAATCCTGTCATCCGCCGGACGTATTCCGGCGGCAGGGTGGTTCCTGGTAGCCACGTTGCCGACGCAAGAAGGTTTCGCCCCTGTTCACACGATGCAGAAGCATCTGCTTGAGGTCACGGCCTTGATCACAGCACTGGCCTGTTGCGTGGTATGGCTGATGTTGTCCCGATTTCTTCAGCGGCAATTTGCCCCCATGATTTCGGCCACGCGGGAGTTGGACCAGTTGGCAGACAAGCCGACGGCTTTGCATCCCTTGCCCGTCACCAGTCTGGACGAAGTTGGCGCGCTTGTGGGGGCCTTCAATCGCCTGATGATCAATCTTGGGCAGAGGGTGGATTCCCTGAAAAGGACTGAAGCCACCCTTCGGGAAAGCGAGGAACGCTCAACGCTGGCCCAGGAAGGTGCGCGTGTTGGCGTATGGGAGTGGGACATTGCAAAGGGCAGAAATTATTGGTCACCCACGTACGAAAGTCTCTATGGACTGGAGCCTGGCACCCTTCGGGATGTTGATCAGTGGCGACAATTTGTACACCCGCAAGATCTGCCTCTGATCGACGCCCAGTGGACAGACACCATTGCCAGAGGTGAACCATTTGAGGTGGAATTTCGCTATCAGCGCACCGCAGGTGAGCTGCGCTGGATGATGACCAAGGGGCGGGCGCAATACGACGCGCAAGGCAAACCCGTCCGCATTGTTGGCATCAACATCGACGTGACTGCCCGCAAGCTCGCGGAACTCGAACTGAAGAAAAGTGAACAGCTTCTTCGGGAATCACAGAAAGCAGCCAGGATTGGCAGCTACATCAATACATTGGACGCGGGGACGTTTGAGAGCACAACAACACTGGACGACATCTTCGGAATCACCAGTGACTACCCGCACACCAACGAAGGCTGGGTCAAATTCATCCATCCGGACTTCATGCAGGCGATGCACGAGGCGCTGTTGGAATCGATCAACAACAAGAAGCCGTTCGATGCCGAGTACAAGATCATCCGGCCAAGCGATGGTGTCGAGCGCTGGATGCATGGCCGGGGAGAAATTGCCTTTGACTGCAATGGAAAGGCGCTAAGTCTGATCGGCACGGTCCAGGACATCACGGAGCGCAAGCTCAAGGATGAGCGATTGCTGGCGAACATGGCAGAGATACAGTTGCGCGAGCAGGCGCTGAGCCAGATTTCCCAGGGCGTGCTGATCGCTGGTGCCGACCGGCTGACGACCTATGTCAATGACGAGTTCGTCAGAATCACGGGATACTCACGTGAGGAAATGCTGGGCAAGCCCTGCAGCATCCTGCAGGGGTCGGCCACTCAGCCGGAAGTCGTGCTGCAGATACGTGCTGCTCTTGATGCCAAACAGCTGTTTCACGGTGAGATTCTGAACTACCGCAAGGATGGCACACCGTTCTGGAACGATCTGTCCATCAATCCGGTGTTTGACAGCGCTGGTGAGGTGACGCAGTTCGTGGGTGTGCAGCGAGACGTCACAGAGCGCAAGAAAACTCTCGAGGATCTCCATCTGTTCAGAAAATGTATCGACCGGGCCAATGACGTGATTGTCATCACCGAGGC
>CAZZLB010000308.1:0-4295 GCA_964654655.1 uncultured Rhodoferax sp.
TCTCAAAGCCTGATGCCCAGGTCGGCGACGGCCATTCTTAGCAGGTCCAGTGCCGCTGCAAAATTGAAGCTGTGAACCGCATCGGCGATGGGCGTGAAGGAATCTCCCAGGGCGGCGCGCAACAAGTCGGCGTTGGCGTCGAAGGTGTCACCACTGGTGAAGTCATCGACTGCCAATTGCGCCGCCAGCCGTGTGCAAACCTGCTGCAATTGCGGTGCATCGACCCCGGCGCTGGCGGTCGCCGCCGCCTCAGCCGGCAGCGCCGCAGCGATGGCGGCCATCAGCTCAGCGAGCTGTTGCAGGACTGTGCTGTGCAGGCTGGAAAAGCTTGCCGGGTCTGCGCGCTGCCGGATGGCGGCCTCCAGCGCCTCGACCTGGGCGCGCAGAGCGGTCGCGCCAATCTGTGCGCAAAGCCCTTTGAGCGTATGCGTAAGGCGTTCGGCCGTCTGCCAATCCGACTGCGCCAGTGCCGTGCTCAATTGCTCTGGAAATTCCTGTTGCCCCTGAACAAATTTGCGCAGCAGGGAGACATAAAGCGCCTGGCGTCCCAGCGCATAGTGCAGTCCCAGCTTCATGTCCAGACCGGCGATGGAGGCCAGTACGGGCAGTGCCATCTCCGTTTTGGAACCAGAACTCCTGGCCAGCACCTTAGTAGCGGACATGTTTTGGGGATGGATCCACTTGGTCAGCGTGCGCCAGAGCTGATCCGGCTCGATGGGCTTGGCCACGTGGTCGTTCATGCCGGCCTGCAGGCAAAGATCCCGGTCACCTGACATGGCATTGGCCGTCATCGCCACGATCGGAAGTTCGGAGTATTGCGCCAGCTTGCGGATCTCACGGGTTGCGCTCACTCCGTCCATCACCGGCATTTGCATGTCCATGAAAACCAGGTCGTAGCCCACCTGCTGAACCATCTCGACGGCGATCGCTCCGTTCCCGGCAATGTCAACAACAAAGCCGGCGGACTGCAACAATTCGGTGGCAACCTCCTGATTGAGCTCGTTGTCTTCCACCAGCAGGATGCGTGCGCCCGCAATCTGTCCAAGGTCCGCGACAACCGGAGTGGGCACCAGGCTGCGCACCTGTTCGCGCTCGGCGCCTCCCAAAGTGCGCATCACGCTGTCAAAAAGCAGGGAGGCGCTGACCGGCTTGACCAGCAGATCTTCGATACCCACCGCCTTGGCCGACTTCATGACCTCATCACGCCCGTAGGCCGTAATCATCAGCAAATGGGGTGGCTTAGCCAGTTCTAATTTGCGAATCGCCTCGGCGGTCGCAATGCCGTCCATGACCGGCATCTGCCAGTCCAGAAAGACTATTTCGTAAGGCTCACCGGCCTGCGCGGCGCGAGCCAACTCCGCCACTGCCAATGCCCCTGATGCGACCGACCCAACCACAAAGGTCATGCTGCGCAGTTGTTCGACGATGATTTCGCGCGCATGTTCGTTGTCATCCACAACCAGAGCACGACGGCTGCGCAAATCGGGTTCGGGCAACAGTTCCGGTTCTCTCGCCGCGCCGCGCCGAACCTTGGCTGTGAACCAGAATGTGGAGCCGACGCCGGCCTGGCTTTGCAGCCCCACCTGCCCTCCCATCAGCTCGGCCAGTTGCTTGGAGATGGCCAGACCGAGCCCGGTTCCACCGTACTTGCGCGTGGTCGATGAGTCGGCTTGCCGGAAACTCTGGAACAAATGATTCTGCTGCTCCGGGGTGATGCCGATGCCGGTGTCGCTGATCGAGAATTTCAGTGTGAGATCGCTTTCTGCTTCCTGTTCCAGCGTGACGCGGATCGCAATCTCGCCGCGCTCGGTGAACTTGACGGCGTTGCCCGCAAAATTGATCAAAATCTGCCCCAGGCGCAGGGGGTCTCCAACCAGATGGCTTGGCACCCTGTTGGCCACATCAAAAATCAGTTCCAGTCCCTTGGCGCTGGTCTTCTCGCCGATCAAGCTGGCGACGTTATCAAAGACCTGGTTCAGATCAAAGGCAATGTGCTCGACGGTCATCTTGCCGGCTTCGATCTTGGATATGTCCAGTATGTCATTGATGACGCCCAACAGGTGCTGGCTCGAGCTCTGGATCTTCTTCAGATAGTCGCGCTGGCGCGGCGTCAGTTCAGTCTTCATGGCCAGATGCGACATGCCGATGATGGCGTTCATTGGCGTGCGGATTTCATGACTCATATTGGCCAGAAAGTCAGACTTCATGCGCGCAGCGGCCTCGGCCAGTTCTCGCGCCTTGCGGATTTCTTCCACTGCTGCGCGTTCGTCGGTAATGTCCTCGACGATGCCGACCATGCCCTTGGACAAATCGGCAACGTCAATCGCGCGGCCCGACATGCGGGCCCAGAACGGAGTGCCGTCCTTGCGCACCAACTCCCGCTCGGCCAGATCAATTTCGCCACGGTTGACGCGCTCGTACACCTGTTGGCCAGCTTGGTCATAGGCTGCGCCATCGGGGTACCAGATGCGGGTCGTCTGACCGATCTGCTCACCGAGCGTGTAACCCATCATCTCGTCCAGCGTCCGGTTGCAGCGCACAATGCGCCGGTCGCGCAGCAGAACAATGCCAACGCTGGCCGCCTCGAACAATGCGCCTTGTTCCTGCAGTGCAGCGTCAAGTTCTTCGGTACGGGTTGTGACCAGTTCTTCCAGATGCAGGCGATGGCGGTCCAGTTCGTCGCTCATGCGCTTCTTGTCGGTGATGTCCTCCTTGATGGCAAGGTAATGTGTGATAGTGCCATCGGGCTGGCGGATCGGCGCAATATTGGCCAGCTCCACATACTCGCTGCCATCCTTGCGGCGGTTGAACAGTTCGCCCCGCCAGTTTTGCCCCACCGCAAGCTTGGCCCACATTTCCTCGTACGCGGCCCGCGATGTGCGGTTTGATTTCAGCAGGCGCGGGTTTTGCCCCAGAGCCTCCTCGCGGCTGTAGCCCGTGGTGCGAACAAAAGCCGCGTTCACATACTCGATTTGAGCTTCCAGGTTGGTGATAACTATGCTCTCGGGGCTTTGCTCGACCGCCAAATACATCTTGCGCAACTGATCGTCCTGTCGCCGCGCAGCGGTGATGTCTTCCTTGATGGCAACATAGTGTGTGACCTGACCATCGCTCTGACTCAAGGGGATGATGATGGCTGACTCAACATATTCAATGCCTTGGCGACTGCGGTTGATGAACTCGCCAGTCCAGGCCTTTGCGCTGAGCAGCGTTTGCCACATCTGCGCGTAAGTGGCTGCTGGCGTTTTTCCCGACTTGAACAGACGCGGATTTTTGCCCAATACTTCTTCCCGGGAGTAACCGGTATTGCGGATAAACGCCTCGTTGACGTATTCGATGCTAGAGTCCAGGCCGGTCACCACAATGGAGCTAGGGCTCTGCTCGACCACCAGCGACAGTTTTCGCAGTTCGGCATGGTTGGCATTCAGTGCCGCCCGTGTACGCAAAGTGCGGATGCCAAAGGACAGGTCATTTGCCATTTCATCGAGCAGATCGACCTCGGTGCCGCTGAAGGCGTCGGCTTCCATGGCATACAGACTCAAGGCACCAAAACAATGCCCGTCCTCTGCCAGCAAAGGCAATGCAATGGCCGAACCGTAGCCACGCTGCATGGCAGCGTCACGCCAGGGCGCCAATGCCGGGCTGCTGAGGATGTTTTGCGCGACCACGGTCCGGCGTTCGCGGATGGTGGTCCCGGTCGGCCCGCGTCCGCGTTCCACGTCGGCCCAGGATATGCGGGCTGTTTCAAGATAGTTGTCATTGAACCCGAAGCTGGCCATCGGCCGTACGCTGCGCTCTGCATCGTCCTCGGCAAAGCCAACCCAGGCCATCCGGTAACCACCCGTCTCCACGGCGAGACGGCAGATGTCCTGCATCAACTGATTCTCATCGTGCGAGCGGATCAACATCTGACCGCACTCACGGGCCGTGCGCAAGGCCCGGTTAGCCAGTTCCAGCTCCCTCTCTGTGCGCCGCCGCGTCATGATGTTGGCCAAGCGCTTGGCCAGTGCATCAAAAAGGGATAGCTCCTCAGGAAGAAAACTGGCCCCGGAGTCTGCCGGCAGAGGCGAGATGTAGCTCAGGCACACCTGGTCGGGCTGTTCCGGTGTGCCACCAAAGCGTACGCACAAATGTTCGCCCGTGGCGCTGCCACCGTAGCGACGCCCCCGGTAGTCGAGCCAGCCAACGGCGATATCCGGATAGCGCATGGCTGCCGGCCAGCGCTGCGCGACGGCCTCAAGCATTTCGGCCAGGGTACGGTTCATGTCTTCCGTGAGGGCCATGACGTCGTAAAG
>CAZZLB010000309.1:0-4286 GCA_964654655.1 uncultured Rhodoferax sp.
ATGGTGAGGAAGGCGTGTTCTCGGTGTTCGGCAGGATCGTGGCGAGAGGGATTGGAGAGAAGGCACAAATTGTATGACAAGAAAATCACCCCGTCCAAAAGCCCTCTGGACCAAGCTCCGAGGCGGACTCAAGCCGCGCACCCTGAAGAAGCGCACTCCAAAGAAGGTGAAGAAAGTCACCCACATCAAGAGCCGCTCCAAGGTCATGCGCGGAAAGATGGCCTACTACAACATTCGCAAGAGAGTCTTCCTCGAAGCTCACCCCAACTGCGAAGCGTGTCACCGATTGTCTGACGCGATCACTTCCAGCTATCCGATCAGAAAAGCTCCACATCCTGCCGCCGACATCCACCACATCCGGGGGCGCGCTGGGAAGCTCCTGCTCGACGAACGCTACTGGATTGGCGTCTGCCGGAACGCACACAACTTCATCCACGCCAATCAGGAGATCGCCCGCAAGGCTGGCCTGCTGGCCCAGCGCGGAGAATGGGGAAAACAACCATGAATCCTTTTGCCAAGCTCACACTGGCCGACGTGGAGGAGTTCAACCGCAAGACGGCGGCGGGAAAGTTGAAGAAGCAGCAGACGGCCACGGCTGCCACCATCACAGCCGCCGTTTCCGAGAACCTCCTCAAAAAGAAAACTGCCCGCATGGATCGCCGCCCGAGAAAGTCCGAGGCGGAAATCCAGCAGGAGATCGAAGCATACCTCATGCTCCACACGCATGAGTGCTGGTGGGACCGCAAGCGGATGGACCGGCCGACGACCTCCAGGGTCGGGGTGGTGGACTTTGTGGGCTGCTGGAGGGGTGTTCCTTTCGGGCTCGAAGTGAAGGCCGAGGGAGGCAAGTGCTCCCCGGAACAAGACCGGGAGATGGCGTGGATGAAGAAGGGCGGAGCGGTCGTGGGGGTGGCTTTCTCCAAGGAGGATGCGGTGAAGTTTTTTGAGGGGATTGAACCGAGGAAGTTATGAGCTACCAACTGCTATCCCAAACAGAACCGGTGGCACGCAAAGAATATCTCTGCATCTGGTGTCCAGAGAAAATCCTGAAAGGTGAAAAGCACGTCCACGAATCCAGCAAATACGACGGCGACTTCCAAGACCACCGCTGGCACTTGGAATGTAAAAAGGCTGCTGACGGATTCTTCCGAAAATATGGCGAGGAAGAGTTCATGCCACACACCTGCAAGCGAGGAACGGATGAAGAGGTGTAACAGTTAGGAATCCCACTTGACTTTCCCGACTCACTAACATATTTGTTATATCAGCAATGCCGAAGCTCACTCCCAAACAAGCCGCCCAGCAGTTCATCCGTCCGATGCAGGACGGCCTCTCCAAGGGCATCACCGTGGCGGCACTGACCAAGGAATACTCCCGCATCTCCGGCCAGCAGATTTCCCCCACGATGGTCTTCCGCTGGCTCATCAACAAGGGCAAGCCGGTGGAGCCCAAGGTGGGGGCGGCGATGATCCTGAAGAAAGCTTTTGAGAACCTCGGAGGGAAAACGAAATGAGCAACATCACCACCCAAGAAGAAGCCCAAGCCCTTCAGCTTTGCTACAAGCCAAACGATCTGCGTGCTGCGATGACCGCCATCATCCAGCTCGCGCTCCGCTCCCCGGACGAATTCTGGCCGGATGAAAAGGATGAGTTGTTCGAGAAGGTTCCAGCCGAATCGAGGAATGCGATCGGCAATGGCTTCAAGACACTCTTCCGCGCCAAGCTCATCGAGCAGACCGGCGCGTGGCGGAACAGCCGGATCGAGGGCCAGAAGGGGCGGCGCGTCTGGGGGTGGCGGCTGAAGAGCGTCTCGCTGGCAAATACTTTCCTGCGGCGTAACGGAGAGGTTCCGCTGCGGGGGCAAACGGAGTTTGAGTTGAAGGCCACGCTGTAATGCCCCTCCACCATGTCCACATCATCCCAGCAGGCAAGCGGTTCAACCTCCGGGTCGGACTCTTCAAGTCTTTCGTTGGATGGCAGACCGCCGAAGCGGCTGCCTTGGATGTGGTCACGCGCGACGGCACCGGCTACGGGCTGCCCTGTTTCGACAATCTCACCGAGGCGGAGGCCAAGCGGATCGCCCCATTGCTCGACGCCTATCTCGTTTCCTCGGGCTCATTCGGTGTCGGCGATATGAAGAAGGAGCGCAAATCAATCTCCGACGCGAAGGCCAAATACAACGAGGCCGTTGGGGTGAAGCCAGTGCAGCTCCAGTCCCTTCCGAGGACGGTTGCGGAGGATGAGTTTTGGCTCAGGTTCGGTGCCTCGGGCGGAGTTTCCAATCATCGCAAATGAGCTTCACCCCGCGTCCTTATCAGATCGCCGCCTCGGATTGGATGTCCACCAAGCGCCGAGCCCTGCTCATCTCTCCGGCTGGCAGCGGGAAAACCATAACGGTAGCAATGGCATTGGACAAAGCCATCAAGTCGCGTCACCGGAAAGTTCCGGTGAAGATAGGGTGGTTATCCAATACCAAGGAGCAATGCCAGCAGGCACGCGATGCGATCAATCTGTTTCCCGTAGTGTCCAAGCAGGACATCCGCATTGCCTGCGCTGCCAGCTCCACTGACTGGTCCGATCGTGATGTGCTGGTAATTGATGAGTGCCATCACGCGCTGGCTCCGGGCTGGAAGCTCCAGATCGAAACCTGTAAGAATGCCCGATGGGGCATGACGGCGACGCCTCCGCAAGACCCCATTCAGATGGCTGCTCTGACGGAACTACTCGGCCCATCCTACGTCATCACCCGCGAGCAGGTCGCTGCCAACCTGACTCCGGCCGTGGTCCGTTGGCTCGACGCCACCGATCCTAACCTCAAAGAGCCCATCGACAAGGAGATCGACCGGGTGGTGAAGATCAGGCGGAAGTGGTGGCCGGGCGATCCGCAGCAGCTCTGGGGGCAGGTGGCGTGGCAGACGTGTGTCGAGATGGGGATCGTGGCGAACCGACTCAGGAACGCCGCCGCCATCCGGGCGGCTGTCAACGACAAGCCTACGCTGGTTCTGGTGAATCAAGTCGAACACGGTCAGGTCTTGGCGGGTAGCATCCCTGGAGCGGTGGCCTGCTATTCGGCGATGGGGGCGGCGGCGCGGCGGGAAGTGCTTGCCGGGTTCAAGTCCGGTAAAGTAAGATGCCTAATAGCAACGAGCCTAGCTGATGAGGGAATCGATCTTCCTAATGCAGAGGTCTTGGTTTTGGTGTCAGCGGGCAAGTCCAATGCCCGCACCGAGCAGCGCACCGGGCGCGTGCTGCGGACCTTCGCAGGCAAGTCCTCGGCGCTTATCTACGACTTCTCCGATCTGTATCACCCTCTTCCGGCCAAGCACGCACGGCTGCGCGGGGAGCTGTATTCCAAGTTGAACTACCAGCAGGTGCGTGCGGGAGAGATGCCGTTGATATGAGTGAACCTAAATACTTGGGGCGCGTCTTGGTGGCTTGCGAATACAGCGGCACCGTTCGGGATGCCTTCGCCGCTCTTGGTTGGTATGCGCTTTCCTGCGATCTGCTACCCACCGAAAAGCCCGGCAACCACCACCAAGGGGACGTGCGCGATCTGCTTGACCAGCAGTGGGACATCCTCATTGCATTTCCGCCTTGCACCTATCTGTGCTCGTCAGGAATGCACTGGACAGTGCGCGGCCTGCGCGACCCCAAGCTGACCGAGGATGCCCTGGAGTTTGTTAAATGCTTGCTCGGGGCAAACGTGCCACACATTGCGTTGGAGAATCCAGTCGGGGCGATCTCCACTCGAATCCGCAAGCCGGACTGCATGATTCAACCGTATGAGTTTGGCCACCCTGAATCTAAAAAAACCTGCTTATGGCTGAAAAATCTTCCCCCTCTGGTGCCAACCAACCTTTTGCAAAAGCCAGCCGGAGGGCGCTGGGAGAACCAAACTCCCACCGGACAAAACAAGCTCGGCCCAAGCCCCGACCGGTGGAAGGAACGCAGCAAAACATATCAGGGAATAGCCGACGCAATGGCAAGTCAGTGGAGCGAGTTCGTATTGTCTGCGCGGATGACTGCGTGCCATGCCCCTGCTGCGATGAACCTTTCTGCACTACCTGCAAGCAGCACTACGCAGACTGCGCCTGCATCGGCCCCGGAAACGCCGACGAGCTCGGATTCGATGTCGTCGAAGAAAAGGGAAAGCTCTACGGAATTCGTCGAGCTTCCGCCTGATCCCGATGTCCTTGCGCTTTCAAGAACCAGATGATTTTCCCGGCCTCCCTGCCGGGCCACAACCCGTGAGTGTGGGCACTGGCTGCTAACTGGCCAGCCTTATCC
>CAZZLB010000310.1:0-2452 GCA_964654655.1 uncultured Rhodoferax sp.
AGCGCATGGAAGGCAGATCGGCAAAGAGGTCGCCGCGCGCGCGCAGGGTGCGGACCTCGTCGAGCAAGCCACTGGCGAGCATCGCATCGAAACGCTGCTCAATGCGCCGGTGCAGCCAGCTGCGCTGTGCCGGTTCGAGTGAAATCAGCAGGCTGCACTGGCTGGCTGAAGTGGCCACAGGTGACTTGGTCGCGCGGTGAAATGAGGAGAGAGGTCGGCCACTGATCCGGAAAACTTCCAGCGCGCGACTGATGCGCTGCGCATCAGCGGGTTGCAGCCTCGCTGCCGTCACGGGATCGACTTTACCCAGTTCAGCGTGCAGCGCCGGCCAGCCGTGCAGCGTGGCCTCCTGTTCCAGTGCGGCTCGAACACCTGGGTTGGCCCTGGGCATGGCGTCCAGGCCTTCGCGCAGTGCCTTGAAGTACAGCATGGTGCCGCCCACCAGCAAGGGCAGTCTGCCGCGCGCAGTGATGTCGGCAATCAGGGTTTGCGCGTCGGCTGCAAACTCGGCCGCACTGTAAGCCTGCAGTGGGTCGCGGATGTTGATCAGGTGATGCGGCACGGCGGCCAGTTCATCGGGCGACGGCTTGGCGGTGCCTATGTCCATGCCACGATAGACCAGGGCCGAGTCCACGCTGATGATCTCCACGGCACGCTGCTGCGCCATCGCCATGGCAGCCGCCGTCTTGCCCGAGGCGGTCGGTCCGGCCAAAGCGATATAGTGCAATGGCACTTCAGCCGGCACCTCGCGCCCCCTGTTTCTGCACCAGCGTCCAGGCCGTCAGGGCAACCATGGCGCTCCAGAACCAGATGCCATAAACCAGCGGGAAGATGCTGCCGTCCATGTGTGTTCCCAGCCAGTTGCCGATCAGGAAGGCTGCCAGCATCATGAAGAAGCCGTTCAGCGCCGAGGCAGCACCGGCCGATTGCGGAAAAGGACCGACGACGCCACTTTGACTGCAGGGCATCTGGACGCCATGGCCCAGCATGAACACACAGAAAGGCGGCATGATGGTCCACGTGCTGGCGTAGCCCAGCAGTGCCAGCACGCCGGCAAGTGTGCCGCCGGACAGGCTCAGCACGCCGGCGATGGCCACCGCCTGGCGCACACTGAAACGATTGAGCAGATAACGGCACAGAAAAGTGCCCAGCAGGTAGGAAAACGCCATCGCAAACACCAGCATCCCGTAGTGCGTGGTGCTCAGGCCAAGCGCCTTGATGAAGACAAAGGAGCTCGATGCCAGGAAGGTGAAAAGGCAACCGTATGACGCAGTGGACAGAGCGGAAAATGCCACGAAGGTGGGGTTGCGCAGAATCATCAACCAGGTTCGCAACAGGTTGCTGCCCTGCAGGGCCTGCAGATTCTTCTTTGGCAAGGTCTCTTCAAAACGCAGGACAATCAGGCACAGACCGACCGCACCAAAGAGGGCCAGCGTCATCAGCGAGATGCGCCAGTTGAACCAGTCGGACAGCAGTCCGCCCAGCGGTGGGCTCAGGCAGGCGATCAGGCCCAGGCCACTCAAACCCTTGGACATGACGCGCGCGCCTTGTGCCGGTGCGTGCAGGTCGCGCACAATGGCGCGTGCGCACATGACCCCTGCGCCCATGGCGGCACCCTGCAGTGTGCGCCACAGGATCAGCATGTCCATCGTCGGTGCAAGCGTGCTGGCAACCGAGGCCAGCACATAGGCGCTCATGCCGACCAGCAGGATCGGGCGCCGACCAAAGCGGTCGGACAGTGGCCCCCAGATCAGTTGCGACAGGCCGAAAGCCAGCAGCAGCGCCGTCAGGGTCAACTGCGCCTGCGCCATCGAGGCGGCAAAACCTTCGGTCAGCAAAGGCAGGGCCGGGAGGTAGAGATCGGTGGTGATTGGCTGCAGCCCCAGCAAAAGGGAAAGCAGCAGGACGATCAGGCCGGGCGTCATGGGGGGGCGGGCTGGAGAGGACATTGGGTCAAGAGTACCAGATCATGCGCGTGGTAGAGGAAGTCGGTATACGATGGCGAGATGAAGGTCCGGCCAATCGGCGCGCGCACAGACCCAGAGTTGAAGCTCACGAGGAAAACGATTCATGAAGATGGCAGCTATCCAGATGGTTTCGGGACGCAGTGTGGAGCGCAATCTTGTGCAGGCGGGTGTATTGCTGGAGCAGGCCGCTGCCCAGGGCGCCGAGCTGGTCGTGCTGCCGGAGTACTTCTGTCTCATGGGTTTGCAGGACAGCGACAAGCTGGAGGTCCAGGAGCCGTTCGGCGACGGCCCCATCCAGGACTTCCTGAGTCAAAGCGCACAAAGACTCCGGATCTGGATCGTCGGCGGCACGCTGCCGCTGGCGACGACGCAGCCGGGTCGGGCCCGCAACAGTTCACTGGTCTTCAATCCCGGGGGTCTGTGTGTTGCACGCTACGACAAGATTCACTTGTTCCGCTTTGACAATGGAGCCGAGAGTTACGACG
>CAZZLB010000310.1:2552-4282 GCA_964654655.1 uncultured Rhodoferax sp.
CGCTACGACAAGATTCACTTGTTCCGCTTTGACAATGGAGCCGAGAGTTACGACGAGTCCTGCGTTCTAGAGCGCGGTGAGAGTCCCGTGACGTTTGACCTTGCTTCCACCGATGGTCATAGCTACCGCATCGGCATGAGCGTCTGCTATGACTTGCGCTTTCCCGAGCTGTACCGCCAGTTGCGCTCGGACATCCTGCTGGTGCCAAGCGCGTTTACCTTCACGACTGGGCAGGCACACTGGGAGATCCTGCTACGCGCCCGTGCCATCGAAAACCTGGCTTTCGTGCTGGCGTCGGCACAGGGCGGTGTTCACGAAAACAGTCGCAAGACCTGGGGCCACAGCATGATTATTGGACCGTGGGGCCAGATCCTGGCAGAGCACGGGCAGGGCAGCGGCGTCGTTATGGCTGAGGTGATGAAAGAGACACTGCAGAGCGCAAGAAGCAGGCTGCCAGCGCTGGATCATGCCGTGCTTGGCTTACCCCGGTAGAACGACAGAAAGAGCAAGCACCGATGAAAACACGAGGGATCACCCACCTGATGCTGAGTTTGGCCCTGAGCGCGCCGGCATTCGCTTTCGACCTGCAGGGTCACCGAGGTACGAGAGGCCTGGCACCCGAGAACACGCTGCCGGCTTTTGAGAAAGCCATGCGCATGGGCGTGGACACGCTGGAGCTGGACGTGGGCATGACGGCCGACCATGTGCTGGTCATCTCGCATGACCCCTACCTGAATCCGCTGATCGTGCGCGATGCCAGCGGCGAATGGCTGACCGGCGCCAAAGGTCCCTTGCTGCGCTCGCTGACCTATGCGCAGCTTCAGAACTACGAGCTGGGCCGCATCAAGCCGGGTACGCCCTATGCCACGCAGTTCTCCACACAGGAGGCAGTCGATGGCACGCGCATGCCGGCGCTGGCATCGCTGTTCGAGCGCGTCAAGGCCTTGGGCAGCAAAGTGCGCTTCAACATCGAAACCAAGATTGATCCGACGCAGCCGAACAACACCGTCAGTCCCGAGGTGATGACGCAGGCTCTGGTCAAGCTGGTGCGTGATGCCGGCATGGCCGGCCGCGTGACCATCCAGAGTTTTGACTGGCGCACGCTGAAAATCGCACAGGCCATCTCGCCCGAGATCCCGACGGCCTACCTGAGCTTTCAGAACGCCGGCAATGACACCATCAGCAGCGCTGAATGGACGGCCGGCTACAAAATTGCCGACTATCCGGACCTTCCCGCCATGGTCAAGGCAGCAGGCGGTGCGATCTGGTCGCCCAACGGTGGGGCCGTAACCCAAGACCTGGTGAAAAAGGCGCACGCCCTGGGCCTGCAGGTATTGCCCTGGACCATCAACAATCCGCCGGAGATGGACAAACTGATTGGCTGGGGCGTGGACGGCATCATCACCGACTATCCGGACCGCCTGCGTACGGTGATGGCAGCCCGCGGGTTGCCCTTGCCCGTGCCGCTTGCCGATGGCAGCAGGACATCAAGCCGGTAGTCACCACTGTATCGATTGACGATGACCGTTGTTGCTCGTTGGATACGGCGTCGTTCATTTGGCTCAACCTCCTGAATCAAAGAATATGTCGAAAACAGTAAGCACACCGCCGATGCCAGGCAAATATCCTGGCATATGGGGGTGCGCTGCTTCATTCGCTTTCAATCACTCCTTGGCAAAGGCCGCCTGCGTGCGCTCCACCCACTGTCCAGGCTGTACACGGCCAGGGCG
>CAZZLB010000311.1:0-4265 GCA_964654655.1 uncultured Rhodoferax sp.
GCCGCCCATGATCGGGTGGTTGCGGCCAATTTGCGGCTTGTCGGTGGTACGGTATGACTTGAGAGCCACGTAAAGATAGTCGCTGTGCTGGCCGGCAATCTTCGGGTAGGTGGGGTCGATCGGCTTGCTGAAATTGACGCCATGGCAGGCGGGACAGCCGCCCTTGGCAACCAGTTCCATCGCCTTCACGGTACCGGCTGCAGCTTCCGCTGGTGCAACCGAGGCCGTGGCCGAACCACTGGTCTCGTAATAGGCTGCCAGATCCGCGATGTCCTGCTCGGTCAGCGACGCGGCCACCGTCTTCATGGAGGGGTGCTTGCGCTCGCCCTTCTTGTAAGCACTCAGCGCGGCGCTGATGTATTTGGCACCCTGCCCCGAAATCTTGGGCACGCGGTGTACCTCGGGAAACCCGATGTGATAGCCCACGATGCCGTGGCAGCCAACGCACAGGGCGTTCTTCTTGCTGCCCGCCAGCGCGTCACCCTTGATCTCCTGCGCAAAAGCTGACAAAGCAGTCACGGATGCGACGACCAGAATGGAAGCGGACAGCAGTACTTTGTTCATTTTCAGGGCAAGCAAACTCGCTCGGGTTTCAATGGGCAGCGGATTATATCGATCAGGCGAAAAATGTGCTCAGTCGCGCTGATCGGCTGGCAGCGAAGCCGGGATTACCTGACTCTGTGCCTTGGCTGACCCAACATTTCCGGCGTGATGAGGACAATGCCGCGCGCCGTCACGTGAAAACGGGCGCGGTCGGCATCATGGTCAATGCCCACCTGAAAACCGTCCGGGATGAGGCAGCCGCTGTCCACCACGGCCCGCTTGAGGATAACGTTGCGTCCCACCACGACCTGGGGCAGCAACACCGAGTCCTCGACCAGGCTGTATTCCGCCACCCGCACTTTGGTGAACAGGACCGAGCCACACACCTTGGCGCCGCTGACGATGCAGCCATTCGAGACCAGTGAATCCAGCGCCATGCCGCGCAGGCCAGCTTCCCGGAAGACGAATTTGGCCGGCGCCGAGCGCTCATGCTCGCTCAGAATGGGCCAGTCGTCGTCGTACAGATTCAGGTCCGGGACCACATGGGTGAGGTCCATGTTGGCTTCCCAGTAAGCATCGACCGTACCCACGTCGCGCCAGTAAGGATGGCCCTGAATCATGTTGACACAGCTGTCCTCAAAATGGTGTGCCTGTACATGATGACTGTGAATCAGCCGCGGAATCAAATCACGCCCGAAATCGTGGCTGGATTGTTCGTTCGCTGCATCCTGGCGGAGCTGCTCGCGCAGGAACTGCGAGTTGAACACATAGATGCCCATGCTGACCAGCGCGAAGTCCGGTTTGCCAGGAATTGGGGTGGGGTGGGCCGGCTTTTCTTCAAATGCGGTAACCCGCGCATCAGCGTCTACGGCCATGACACCAAAGGCGCTGGCATCCTTGACGGGCAACTCGATGCAGGCGACGGTCAGGTCGGCTGCCCGGTTGACATGATCAGCCAGCAAGCGGGTGTAATCCATCTTGTAGATGTGATCACCTGCGAGGATCAGCACGTAGGACGGGTCAGCCTCGTCTATCAGGCCCAGGTTCTGGTAAACCGCGTCCGCTGTGCCGCTGTACCACCCTGCGTTGATTTGCTGCTGGGCTGGAACCACGTCAATGTACTCGTTCAGACTGCGTTCCAGAAAAGCCCAGCTGCGCTCGATATGGCGAATCAGACTTTGCGCCTTGTATTGCGTCAGCACTCCGACGCGCCGGATGCCGGAATTGACACAGTTGCTCAGCGGAAAATCAATGATCTTGAGCTTCCCTCCGAACGGGACTGCTGGCTTTGATCGTTCGTCCGTCAACTGTTGTAGCCGGGTACCGCGGCCCCCGGCCAGTACCAGACCATAAGTCCGGTGGGCCAAATGCAGCAAGTCGGCTGCACGTGCCTCGGCCTTTTTGCGCTCGGTGATATCGCGATTGCTGACGCGCCGCCCGCGGAACGTGCCATTGGCACTATGCACTGGATGACAACCATGCTCAATCCAGTGAACGGAACCGTCCCGGTGAATGATGCGGTATTCCAGTGCCCCGTCTTCGTCCCTACCCACTTCACCGCGGTGGCGTTGCAGCAATAAGGCATCCTCCGGATGCGTGATGCGCACAAGCAGCGATGGATCGGCAAAAAACTCTTCCCGCGTGTAGCCGGTTATGCCCTCGCAGGACGGGCTCATGTACAGCAGCGTATGCTCCGGCCCGTCCCAGTACTCCCAGTCCAGCGTGTAGTCGGCCACCGTGCGGAATCGTTCTTCGCTGGCCGCCAATGCATCCTCAATCTTCTTCTCTTCAGTGATGTCCTGCGCCACGGCCATCAACCGGGTGACATTGCCTTGTGCATCCTTTATCGGGACCAGGTTTGCCTTGTAGTGCTGCAGGCTTGTACCGCCCAAGGCATGCTCGAAGTGGCAGCGCTTGCCGCTGAGTGCTTCCTGCAACCAGTGATCAACCTGTTCGATCTCCGACTGCCTCATGATGCTGGTGTACTCCACACCTGCGATCGCCTGAGGATCGGACAGGCCGGCCATCTCCAGCCCGGCCCGGTTGGCCCACAGCATCTTCCCGTCGAGCCCGATTTCGAACAAACAAAACGGCGCGTACTCGACCAGGACGCGGTAGTGGTCTTCTCCGCCGGACCCGGCAACATCAGCAACGAAGGGCGTCGGTCCTGTTGGATTCACGGACACAAAATCGTCAGGCATAGAGGCAGTCAAGTGGCGACCGAAGAATTGCAGCAAGAGTAGTCAATGCCGTTCACACTGCCCAGCCTTTTCCATATCTCATGGATCGCCGAAGTCCTCGATGTGACGGCGCCAGCGGCGCAAGTGTGCGCCACGGCGCGGACCATCAGTACCGCGAACAAAGCAGGAATTCGATGCCAATTTGACGTACTGGCAGGCGTCAGCAGCTTGAACTACGTGCGCTGCCAGACGGCAGCAAAGAATCCATCGGTTTGATGACGATGTGGCCACAGGCGCAGAAAACGCTGGTCGTTTTCGCCACCGCTGCACAAGGTGGTGGCTGCGTCCACCTTCAGGCCGGTCAGCAGGTCTGCTGCGTCGAGCGGCGTGAAGTCTTTATTGGCCTCGGTAAAGGCTTGGGCCACCGCCTCATTTTCCTGCACCAGCAGACTGCAGGTGGCGTACACCAGACGCCCACCGGGTTTGAGCAGGCGCGCTGCGCTCTGCAAAATCGCCGCTTGCGTCACGGCCATCTGTTCCACCTGCGCCAGCGTTTGACGCCACTTCAGGTCGGGGTTGCGCCGCAGCGTGCCCAGCCCGGAGCAGGGTGCATCGACCAGCACGCGGTCGATCTTGCCTGCCAGGCGTTTGATGCGATCGTCGCGCTCATGCGCGATGGCCGCCGGATGCACGTTGGACAGGCCGCTGCGTGCAAGGCGTGGCTTCAAGGCGTCGAGGCGATGCGCGGAAGTATCGAATGCGTAAAGGCGCCCGGTGTTGCGCATCGCCGCACCAATGGCCAGCGTCTTGCCACCGGCACCAGCGCAAAAGTCGACCACCATCTCGCCGCGCTTGGCATCGAGCAGCATGGCCAGCAACTGCGAGCCTTCGTCCTGCACCTCGAAGGCACCACGCGTAAAGACATCGAGCTTGTTCAGCGTCGGTTTGCCCGCAACACGCAAGCCCAGCGGCGAATACGGTGTGGGTACAGCCTTGATGCCGGCCGCTGCCAATTCCTTTTGCACATCGGCACGCTTGGCGTTCAGGGCGTTGACCCGCAGGTCAAGGCCGGCACTCTGGTTCAGGCTTTCGGTCAGTGGCCAGAAGTCCGCTCCCAACTGGTCCTTGAGCGGCTGCACCAGCCACTCCGGCAGGTTGTGGCGATGGCGCTCCATCAGATCCGCCACATTGATTTTTTCGCACTGATCCAGCCAGTTTTTCTCCTGATCAGTCAATGCGCTGCGCAGAAAGTCGTCCGGGCCGAAAAAACCAAGAATCGCGAGCCGACGTTCCTTCGGTCCGCTGCCCGACGGTGCGCAATGATCAAACAGCAGTTTCTTGCGCAGCACGTTGTAAACCGTGCCGGACAGGGTGGCGCGTTCGCGCGGGCCCAGACCGCGGTTGTCGCGGAAAAAGCGCGACACGATGGCGTCGGTCGGGTGGTCAAATTTGAGTGTCAGCCGCACCAGTTCGGAACAGGCGTCAAGCAGGGCTTTGGGATGCATAGGCGCGGATTGTCCCATGGCCACCACTTTCCGTCAT
>CAZZLB010000312.1:0-4250 GCA_964654655.1 uncultured Rhodoferax sp.
GTTTGCATGATTGGTTTGCGACGCCGCCCGGACGCTATCTGCTGGAGTGGGAGCGTGCGCAGCTCGATTCTGCGGTAGCCGACGTGTTTGGTTACCACGCGCTGCAACTGGGTTTGAGTGAACTCGATGCACTGCGTACCAACCGCATGCCGCACCGCTGGCTGGCCAGCGCCACGCCGACACCGGGTGCGGCCCTCCTGACCGATTTTTCAGCGTTGCCTTTCCCCGCCAGCAGTCTGGATCTGGTGGTGTTGCCCCATTCGCTGGAGCTGGCCAGCGATCCGCACGCTACGCTGCGTGAAGTGGAGCGTGTGCTGGTGCCCGAGGGGCGCGTCGTGATCTGCGGCTTGAATCCGGTATCGCTATGGGGTTTTCGGCAGAAGCGCGCGCGGCTCTACCGCCGCCTGGGTTTCGGAAAGAAGTTCATGCCGCAAGAGGAGTGCATAGGCTACTGGCGTTTGCGCGACTGGCTGCGTCTGCTCGGTTTTGAAGTCGAGGTCGGCCACTTTGGCTGCTACCGGCCCGCACTGGCAGGTGAAACCTGGTTGCGGCGCTTTGCCTGGATGGACTGGATTGGCAAGCGCTGGTGGCCGATCTTCGGCGCGGTCTATTTTCTGGTGGCAGTCAAGCGCGTGCGTGGCGTGACCCTGCTGAGCCCGGCCTGGCGCGCTTCGAGGTCAGTGGCGGCAGCGCCGGTGTCGGTGGCCGGTAGCGCGACGCTCCATCGCTCTGAGACAATCATCGACGCAACGATGGGAAAGACCGATTGAATACGATAGAAATCTACACCGATGGCGCCTGCAAGGGCAACCCGGGTCCAGGCGGCTGGGGCGTGCTGCTGAAGTCCGGGGACGCGGAAAAGGAATTGTTCGGCGGCGAACTGGAGACGACGAACAACCGCATGGAAATGATGGCCGTCATCGAGGCCCTGTCAGCCCTCAAGCGACCCTGCCATGTGAACCTGCACGTGGACAGCCAGTACGTGCTCAAGGGCATGACCGAGTGGCTCTCCGGCTGGAAAGCCAGGGGCTGGAAGACCGCATCCAAACAAGCGGTCAAGAACGTGGATCTCTGGCGGCGCCTGGACGCGCTGGTCACGAACTCTGCTCACATGATCGAGTGGCACTGGGTCCGTGGCCATGACGGCGACCCCGGCAACGAGCGCGCCGATGAACTGGCGAACCTGGGCGTGGAAAAGGCCTTGCAGCAGCGCTGAAATTCAGATCTGGTCGCAGGCGACTTGCGTCTGTGCGTTGAGCGCACGCAGGGCTGGCGTTTGCACAGCGCAGTCAGCGACGGCCTTGGGGCAGCGGGTTCGGAAGATGCAACCAGAGGGCGGCTTGATCGGGGAGGGCAGATCGCCCTGCAGCAGTTGCAGCTTTTTGTGGCGCTCGCGGCGCGGATCCGGTGTCGGAATGGCACTCAGCAGAGCCTGCGTATAAGGGTGGCTCGGGTGCTCGTAAATCGCCTGCTTGCCGGCCAGTTCCATGGTCCGGCCCAGGTACATCACCATCACGCGCTGGCTGATGTGGCGCACCACCGCCAGGTCGTGCGCAATGAAGATCAGCGCCAGTCCCATCTGGCTTTGCAGTTCCATGAGCAGGTTGATGATCTGCGCCTGGATGGAGACATCGAGCGCCGACACGGGTTCATCGCAAATCACCAGCTTGGGCTCCAGCACCAGGGCGCGGGCAATGCCGATGCGCTGGCACTGACCGCCCGAGAATTCGTGAGGGTAGCGGTTGATTTGCTGTTCGGTGAGGCCCACTTTTTCCATCATGGCGCGCACCTTCTGCATCACCTCACCTTGCGTCAGCTGGGGCAAGTGCGTCTGCAGTGGCTCGGCGATGATCTGGCCGATCGTCATGCGCGGGTCGAGCGAGGCTAGTGGATCCTGAAAAATCATCTGCACGTCCTTGCGCAGGCGCTGCCAGACGGTGGCGCCGGCACCGTGCATCTCCTGACCCTGCCAGACGATGCTGCCTGACTTGGCGGGCACCAGATTCAGCAGCGCACGCGCCAGGGTGGACTTGCCGCAGCCGGACTCCCCCACGATGCCCAGCGTTTCGCCCGGAAAAATATCGAAGGACGGGCCATCGACCGCCTTCAAGGTCTGCGTCGGCGCCCACGGCCAGGGTGAGTCAGACGGCAGTTTGAACTGCACTTTCAGATCACGAACCGACAGCAGGGGTGTGCGCGGACTCATGTGCGGGACGCCTCCGACAGAAGCGCGACCTCAGCCGCACTCTTGTGGCAGGCGCGCTGCAAGCCTGGCCTGTCTGCTACGCCGGACAATGCAGGGCGCTGCGTGGCGCAACGCGCTTCTGACTGCGCACAACGCT
Source organism: uncultured Rhodoferax sp. (assembly GCA_964654655.1). Lineage (GTDB taxonomy): Bacteria > Pseudomonadota > Gammaproteobacteria > Burkholderiales > Burkholderiaceae_C > Rhodoferax. Next base: position 2,343 of record CAZZLB010000312.1, read on the forward strand.
CGCTGAAGGGGCAACCAGCCGGCAACCGCGCCATATTGGGCGGCGCACCGGGAATCGCCGTCAAGGTCTGACTGCCGTGTTCCAGCCGGGGCAGGGCACCGAGCAGACCGACTGTGTAGGGATGGGTCGGCTGGTAAAAGATCGATTCGGCGCTGCCCTGCTCCATGACCCGGCCACCGTAGAGCACCATGACCTCGTCGCAGATGCCTGCCACCACACCCAGATCGTGCGTGATCATGACGATGGCGGTGCCGTGATCGCGCTGAAGATCGCGCAGCAGGGAGATGATCTGTGCCTGCACCGTCACGTCCAGAGCGGTGGTTGGCTCGTCGGCAACCAGCACATCGGGCTCGCACAGCAAGGCCATGGCGATCATGACGCGCTGGCGCATGCCGCCGGAGAACTCGTGCGGATAACGGCCCAGGCGCTGCGCTGCCTCCGGGATCTTGACGGCGTCGAGTGCCTGCACCGCGCGCGCGCGGGCCTGGGCGCGGCTCATGCCCTTGTGCAACTCCAGCACCTCGGTCATCTGCCGCTCCACCGTCAGGTAGGGGTTGAGCGAGGTCATCGGATCCTGAAAAATCATCGCCACCCGGTTGCCCCGGATGCTGTTGAGTGAACGAGGTGACATGCCCAGCAGGTCCTGGCCTTCGAAGCGCGCCTGCCCGCTGGCGCGTCCGTTGCTGGCGAGCAGACCCATCAGGGCCAGCACACTCTGGCTTTTTCCGGAGCCGCTCTCGCCCACGATGCCCAGGGTCTGACCACGTTCCAGCGTGAAACTCAAGCCGTTGACGGCAGTCACCACACCGTCGGGCGTGTCGAATTGCACACTCAGATCGTTGACTTCGAGCAATGCCATCTTGTTAGCGTTCCTTGGGGTCGAGCGCGTCGCGCAAGCCGTCGCCGATGAAGTTGAAGCAGTACAGGGTGACCGAGAGCATTCCCGCCGGAAACAGCAGAATCCAGGGCGTGACTTCCATCGCCTTGGCGCCGTCCTGGATCAGCACGCCCCAGCTCGTCATGGGTTCCTGTATGCCCAGTCCCAGAAACGACAGCACGGATTCGGTCAGGATCACGCCGGGCACCGTGACAGTGGTGTAGATCACCACCACGCCCAGCAGATTGGGCACGATATGGCGAAAGATGATGCGCGTGGTCGAGACGCCCATGGCGCGAGCCGCCTCGACGTACTCCATGGAGCGCAAGGAGAGTGTCTGGCCACGCACCACGCGCGCCATGTCCATCCACGAAAATGCCGTGATGGTCAGCACCACCAGATAAAACTCTCGCCCCAGAATGGTCACCAGCAAAATCGCGATCAGCAGGTAGGGAATGGCATACATCATGTCCACCACGCGCATCATCAGCGTATCGACCTTGCCGCCGATGAAGCCGGCCGTAGCGCCCCAGACAATGCCAATGGAGACCGAGGCCAGTGTCGCCAGCAGCCCGACGGTGAGTGAGACACGCCCGCCGATCAGGCAGCGCACCAGCAGGTCGCGTCCGGCGTCGTCGGTGCCCCAGAAGTGCGCGTTCTTCCAGCCCGGCGGCGTGCTCATGGCGTCCCAGTCGGCACTGTCAAAAGCGTGCGGCAGCAGCCAGGGTCCGGCAATGCAAGCCAGCGCGATGAAGGTCAGCAGGCACAGACTGAGCAGTGCTGCCTTGTTGCGCATGAAGCGCAAGCGCGCATCGCTCCACAGGCTGCGCCCCTGCACCAGAGCTTCGAGTTCCTTGGCTTTCAGCATGGCGCTCAGTAGCGGATCTTGGGGTCAAGCCAGGCGTAGGCCAGATCCACCAGCAGGTTCAGAGCCACCGTCAGCACAGTGATCAGCACGACCAGGCCCAGCACCAGCGTGTAGTCGCGGTTACCGGCGCCATTGACGATCAGTTTGCCCAGACCCGGCAGTG
>CAZZLB010000313.1:0-4230 GCA_964654655.1 uncultured Rhodoferax sp.
GGTGCACCACATCCTTCAGTACCAGCGTTTGCAGCGCGTGGTTCTTGCGCGAGTTGGCATGGCTGCAGTCGACCACGATGTTGACCGGCAGCCTGGACGTTTGCAAGGCGGTCTCGGCCTCGGATACGGCGACCGAGTCGTAGTTGGGCACCGCGCCGCCGCGCAAAATCAGATGGCCGAAGGCGTTGCCACGGGTCTGCGTCACCGCTACTTGCCCGTCGCCGTTGATACCCAGAAAGGCGTGCGGCTGCGCTGCTGACAGCATCGCGTTCAGCGCCACGTCCAGACTGCCGTCGGTGCCGTTCTTGAAGCCGACCGGGCTCGACAGGCCGCTGGCAAGCTCGCGGTGCGTCTGGCTCTCGGTTGTGCGCGCGCCAATCGCGCTCCAGGCAATCAGATCACCCAGGTAATGCGGTGTGATCGGGTCCAGCGCCTCGGTGCCGCAGGGCAGACCCATTTCGTTGAGGTCCACCAACAGGCGGCGTGCCACGTGCAGGCCTTCGTCGATGCGAAAACTGTCGTCCATGCGCGGGTCGTTGATCAGGCCTTTCCAGCCAACCGTGGTGCGCGGCTTTTCAAAATAGACGCGCATCACGATGAACAACTGGTCTTTCAGTTCGTCGGCCAGCGCCTTGAGTTTGCGCGCGTACTCGATGGCTGCCGTGGTGTCGTGGATGGAACAGGGCCCAACCACCACAAACAGGCGTCTGTCGTGTCCGCTCAGGATGGCAGCCAGCGTGCGCCGGGCCTCACTGACGATACGGATGACCTGCGCGCTGACCGGAATGTCGTCGTGCAGCTGCGAGGGCGGCAGCAGCGTCAGCTGCGACAGCACATTCAGGTTTTCAAGGGCAGTAGGAAAGGGCATGGCCCGATTTTAGTTTGCCCTCGGTAGCGCCTCATCCAGTACTTCGACCCAATGGCGCACTGGTGTGCTGGTGCCGCTTTGCAAATGCGTGATGCAGCCCATGTTGGCCGACACAATCAGGTCGGGCTGGGCGCCGCTAAAGGTGCTGTGCAGATGCCCCAGCTTGCGATCGCGCAGCTGGTAGGCCATACCGGGGTTGATCACAGAGTAGGTGCCGGCCGAGCCACAGCAAAGATGGGCTTCGGCGCCCGTGACCCTGATATCAAAACCCAGCGCCTGCAGGTGCTTCTCCACGCCGCCGCGCAGTTGCTGGCCGTGCTGCAGGCTGCAGGGTGGATGGAACGCTATTGAACCCGTCTTCGCCACGCGGCGTGCGTCGAGCCGGCCGTTCAAACTTGCGCTGAGCTCGGGTAGCCACTCACTCAGGTCTTTTGTGAGTGCGCTGATGCGCGCTGCCTTGTCTGCGTAGAGCGGATCGTCCTGCAAATGATGTCTGTACTCCCTGACCGTGACGCCGCAGCCCGAGGCGTTCATGATGATGGCCTCAACGCCGTCCTGCACATGGGGCCACCAGGCATCGATGTTGGCACGCATCTGGACTTTGCCGCCCTCCTGGTCGTTCAGGTGGAATTTGACGGCGCCGCAGCAAGCGGCTTTGGGAGCGATCAGGCACTGGATACCGGCGGCATCCAGCACACGCGCCGTGGCGCTGTTGATGTTGGGCGCCATCGCTGGTTGCACGCAGCCCGCCAGCAGCAGGACCTTGCGCGCATGCACCGTGGCTGGCCACGCGCCTGCGTCCTGCGTGGCTGGCACCTTGGCCTTCAATGTGGCGGGCAGCAGCGGACGAACCAGCTGTCCCAGTTTCATGGCAGGGGCGAAGAGTGGGGAAGGGATGCCTTCCTTCAAGGCCCAGCGCAGGGCTTGCTCGCCCAGCGGGCGCGGCACTTTGGCCTCCACCAGCTTGCGGCCAATGTCGAGCAACTCGCCGTAGTGCACGCCGGAGGGGCAGGTGCTCTCACAACTGCGACAGGTCAGGCAACGGTCCAGATGCGCCTGTGTTTTTCGGGTCGGCGTGGCGCCTTCCAGCACCGCTTTCATCAGGTAAATGCGGCCTCGTGGCCCGTCGAGTTCGTCGCCCAGCAACTGGTAGGTTGGGCAGGTGGCGGTACAGAAGCCGCAGTGCACGCACTTGCGCAAAATGGCCGCTGCCGCCTGGCCGTCGGCGCTGTTCTGGTATTCGGGGGCCAGTTCGGTGTGCATGCGAGGGCTCAGAACTCGGCGTACATGCGGCCGCGATTGAAGATGCCAGTCGGGTCGAACTCGTGTTTGAGTCTTTGGTGAATGCCGCCCAAGGCAGTCTGCAGCGGGCTGAAACGCTGGACAGACTGCGTGTCGGCGCCGGCGGGAGCGCGGAACAGCGTCGCCGTGCCTCCCACCGACGTTGCGCTCTGGCGCAGTTGGTCGAGCGCCGACAAGGGCGCCCACAACCAGCGCTGCGCACCATGCCACTCGACCAGAGAGTCAAATGGCAGCTCCAGGGCCGGCGTCGTTTGCGGGACCGACAGGCGCCACAAACCGAGCGCGGGTGCCGGTGCCTGAAAAAAGGGAAGGGTCTGGTCACGGCAGGCATTCCAGTCCGGCGCCGCCACGCTGTTGTCCAAGCGCGCTGCCTCGCCGCCCAAGGCCTGCAGCTCAGCGAGCATGCGCGGGCAGGCTGCCTCCACCGCCGCAATGGCGCCGCGTAGTCGCACATACAGATGGCCGCGTGGGGAAGCGGCGCTGGTCTCCATCAACCAGCAACTTGCGTTCAGGGGCAGGGGCTGACCTCCCCAGCGGTGCAACAGATTCAGTGCGGATTGCTGATCCAGGCCAGCGCAGGACAGGGTCGCCTCGGCCGGCGCGCAGGGCAGCACTTTGAGCGAGATTTCGGTCAGCACGCCAAGCGTTCCCATGGCCCCCACCATCAGGCGCGAAACGTCGTAGCCCGCAACGTTCTTGATGACCTGACCGCCAAAAGTCAGCAGTTCAGCACGGCCGTTGAGCAGTTTCACACCCAGCACAAATTCGCGTACCGCACCAGCGCTGGCGCGTGCAGGGCCGCTCAAGCCCGCAGCCACCATGCCGCCGCAGGTGGTGGCGCTGACATCGGCTGTGCCATCGCCAAAGCAGGGCGGCTCAAAAGCCAGATGCTGGCCCTTGTCGGCCAGTGCAGCCTGCAGCTCCTGCAGCGTGGTACCGGCTCGCACGGTGACCACCAATTCGCTGGGCTCATAGCTGACGATGCCGCGCAAGGCGCTGACATCCAGCAGTTCCCCCTGAAGGGACTGGCCATAAAAATCCTTTGTGCCACCGCCCCGGATGCGCAGTGCCGTGCCCTGCGCCAGCGCTGCGCGAACGCGCTCGGTGATCCGGCGAAGCTCTGAGTCCATGGTCGGTAAATCCTGATTAGCCAGGCAAGAAGTTTACCGGTAGACCGGGAACGCCGCTGCTGGCTACGTCGGGGTGCGCAATGTCATGGCAACAGCATGCCCTTGGTCTCGATAAATGCCACCACTTCAGTCAGACCGCTCAGCGTTTTCAGATTCGTCATGACAAAGGGTTTGAGCCCCTTTGCCGTTGTGCGCATTCGCGTCGTGTCCGCTTGCATGACGTCCAGGTTGGCGCCGACATAGGGCGCGAGGTCGGTCTTGTTGATGACGAAGAGGTCACTCTTGGTAATGCCAGGCCCACCCTTGCGCGGGATTTTTTCGCCAGCGGCAACGTCAATCACGTAAATGGTGAGGTCCGACAGTTCAGGGCTGAACGTGGCAGCCAGGTTGTCGCCGCCGCTCTCGATGAAGACGATGTCGGCCTCCGGAAAATCCACCAGCATGCGGTCGATCGCTTCCAGATTGATGGAAGCATCCTCGCGGATGGCGGTATGCGGGCAGCCGCCGGTCTCCACGCCCATGATGCGTTCGGCGGGCAGCGCGCCGCTGACTGTGAGCAGGCGCTGATCTTCCTTGGTGTAGATGTCGTTGGTGATAGCTACCAGGTCATACTTGTCACGCATGGTTTTGCACAGCATCTCCAGCAGCGTGGTCTTGCCGGAGCCCACCGGCCCGCCAATGCCCACACGCAAGGGGGGCAACTTTTTGGTGCGGTTCTGGATGTGGTGCAAGGTCATGATCTGAACAGTCTTGAGTATTGAATTTCGTGCTGGGCACTCAGAATCGCCAGCATCGGTGAAAAAGCCTGGCGCGTCTCGTCCGTGAGCGCCAGCGCCTGGTCGATGGCCGCGGGGATTTCTGCGCTGAGTGCCGAGAGGATACGCTGCCCGGCGCTTTGTCCCAGCGGAACCGACTTGATGGCCGCCTGCA
>CAZZLB010000314.1:0-4224 GCA_964654655.1 uncultured Rhodoferax sp.
ATGGCCAAGACCATTGTTGCGTTAGGCTACGGCAAAGCACTGGAAGAAGGACGCATCAAGTCTCTAGACGACCGTGCCATCGACTACGAGCCTCGCCTCACTGGCAGTCTGTATGGCGACACCAAGCTGATCAACCTGCTGCGCATGGCCTCTGGTGCGCAGTTCCTTGAAGATTATTCCGGCCGCGATGACCTGGCACGCTTCAATCAGGCCGCTCGCAGGCAGGGCAGCATCGCAGCAGCACAAACCGTCACCCAACGCGCTGCGCCTGAAGGTAGTTTGTTCAACTACGCCAGTGCGGAAACCCTGATGCTGGGCCTGGCCCTGCGCGCAGCCACCGGACAGACATTGTGCCGCTATGTCGGCGAGAAAATCTGGCAGCCGATGGGCGCCGAGTCACGTGCCACCTGGCTTATCAATCCAGTGGACCAGACCGAAATGGCGTCGGGCAATTTCAACGCAACCGTCAGGGATTACGCCCGGCTGGGCTGGCTGATGGCCAACGACGGCCAGCGGGACGGACGGGCGGTGATCCCGCGTGAGCATCTGCTGAACATGACCGAAGCCAGTCGCCAACCTGAGGCGTTCCGGCCCGGGCGCATGCAGAACAAGGGCAGTACTTACATGGGCTATGGTCTGCAAACCTGGCTGCTGCCCGGCAGCACGCGCCGCTTTGCACTGCTGGGTGTCTATGGCCAGGCCATCATGGTCGACCCCGGCCTTAAACTGGTGGTGGTCCACATGGCTGCGGCCAAGGACGCATCGGGCGACGCCAGTGGCGCCCACATGGGTGCCGAGCGCAACGCCCTGTGGCATGGCATCGTGGCGCGCTATGGTCAGTGGTGAGACCGCAGCGGTCAAGGCGTTCTAGCCCAGAAACGCTTGCAACAGCAGCATGGTCAGGCGCACTGCTGCACTGAGCAGCAAAGCCACACCAACTGACAGGAGCACCGACAACCACGCCTCTCTGCGGCCCAGCGTCTTGTGCATCACGGCGAAGGTCGAGATGCAAGGCACATAGAAGGTCAGAAACACCAGCAAGGTACCGATCTGGACCGACCCCAACACGGTGTCGATGTTCTGCGTGCCCAGCGCCTGGAAGATCATCAGCAAGGAGAGCTCCTTGCGCAGCACACCAAACAGCAGCGGCAAACCGAGCACCAGCGGCAGCCCCAGCCACCAGCTGGTCAGGGGCGTCAGCAGGGTGTTGATGGCAGCGTCAGCGCCGAAGTGACCCAGCAGCGCCAGCACCACGCTGCCACCGACCAGCAGTGGCGTGACGATGGTCAGCACGTCGCTGGAACGTGCCCAGGTTTCACGCAGCATCACCCGCCAGTCCGGCAGCCGGTAGGCAGGAATGTCCTGAACCTGGCCTGGGCCGACCTCGCGCTGGCGGCGTGACATCAGCCGGCCCATCACGGCAATCAGAAGCATCGTCAGCGCGTAAATGCCGATCACACCGGTGACACCCAGGTACTTGCCCGCAACCGCCAGGATGATGGCCGAACGCGCCGAACAAGGCACGAAAGTGATAAGCACCGAGGCGATCACGCGCTCACGCCCGCTTGCGGTGCGCGCCACCGCCGAGATGGCAGGCACATTGCAGCCCAAACCCAGCAGGAACGGTACCGCGACGCCACCGTGCAGACCAACCTTGTGAAAGCCCCGGTCCACCACAAAGGCGATGCGCTGCATCAGACCCATCTCTTCGAGCGCAATCAGCAGCAGCAACAAGGGCAGCATGTAGGGCACAACGATGCCTATCAAGCCGATAAAACCATCCACGATGGCGCGCGCTACGACTCCGGGGGTGGACTGCGGCTGCCAGCTGGCAGTGGCCTCTATCAGGCGCTGCGTTGTCTGCGCGTCGATCCAGCCGCTGACCTCGAACACCACAAACAGCACAGCGGCAAAAAGCGCCAGACTGGCAAGCAGGCCCCACTGGGGGTGCAGCAGGAACTCGTCAAGCCAGAAGCGCCAGCCGCGACCGGGTTGCAGCGGCCCCGCTCGCAACGCTGCCTCATAGACGGTGGCGCTGCGGTGATGCGCGTCGGCGTGGATCTCTTCCGCCAGCGGGCGCGGCAAGCCCAGTCCCGCAGCCTCACGCAGCGCTTGCAGGTGAGGCAGCTGCGCAGCAAAGTGCTCCTGCAATTCGCGCTCGAAATAACCATGCCCCGAGGCGAACAGCATCAGCAGCAGTTGATGTGGAACGCGAAAGGCAGCCTCGATTGCGGGTTGCTGCAGGGCTTTGCCGAGCGGCTCAAGACATGCTGCAATGTGTCTGCTTGGCTCCTGCGGCAACGGACAGAGAGCCTGACGCGCCGTATTCACAGCTGTGCTGAAAAGCTCTGCGATACCTTGTCCCATCGTTGCAACCATAGGCACCACCGGCATTCCCAGCTGGGTTGAAAGCGCCACGATATTGATGTGCAAACCCTTGCGTCGCACCTCGTCCATGTGATTGAGCGCCAGCACCACCGGGCGACCAAGCTGGGCGAGCTCCAGCGTGAGTTCAAGGTGGCTTTGCAGGTTGCTCGCATCGACCACCTGCACGATCAGATCGGGGGGCTCAAACGGCGCCGGTGGCGCACCGCTCTCGTGTGCTGTCACCGGCGGTCTGTCATTGCCCCAGAGCAGGTACTTGAGCGCGCTCAGTTCATCGTCTTGCAGATGGTGCACAGAGCTCAGGCTGGGCAGGTCCACCACGCTGGCTTCGTCCAGACCGATCTGCACCGTGCAGGCCCGGTAGACCCGATGCGTGTCGGCCAGTTCGCCGGTCTGTGGTGCGGTGCTCGACACGGCGTCGAACAGCGTGGTCTTGCCGGCACCTGGCAAACCGACCAGGGCAATACGCAGGCGCCGCGCGCCGCGCAACAGGGGGGTGTGCAGTGCGACGGTGTGCTCAGTCACACTGCACTTGGAGATCTTCATGCTGGAGGGATCAATCGAAATATCCCATTATCCGGTTTCGCCCGCCATCCCGCGGTGAATCGGGTTATCGGATCTCCCGCATAGAATCAGCCGCGAACATCATGCTCACAATCAACAAACTCATGCCGCAAGGCTCCGGACTTGCAAACGCTTTGGTCAGACGTGCCGTCACAGTCCAACTGGAATGGGATGTGCGTCAGAAAAGCCGTTTTGATGCCACCGACTCGTCTGGCCGGCAACTTGGCGTCTTTCTGCCGCGTGGCACCGTCGTGCGCGGTGGCGACGTCCTGGTAGCAGAGGATGGCTCTCTGGTGCGCGTTATGGCGGCAGCCCAGCCGGTGCTGCGGATCACCGCCTGCGCCGAGCACGGCAGCGCCTTTGACCTGACACGCGCAGCCTACCATCTGGGCAATCGCCATGTGCCGATTGAGCTGCAGCCAGACCACCTGAAGATCGAACCCGACCATGTGCTGGCCGAGATGCTGCGCGCCATGCATCTGACGGTGTCGGAAGAGACCGCCTCCTTCGAGCCCGAGGGTGGGGCCTACTCCAGCAGCGGCCACAACCATGAGCACACTGCGCCAAATCCCAGGCCCATCAACATCCCGATCAAGGCTGCTGCGTCGCACGTGCACGGGCCCGGTTGCAAGCATGACCACTCGTGATCGTTATTGCCAGTTTCCTCGTCATTGCGAGCGAAGCGAAGCGAAGCAATCCATGCATGGATCGCCACGGCCTGGCGGCCTCGCGATGACGAGAAGTAGTGGCGGTCGCTGATGCGTGACGCCAGTCTGCTGCAGCTGATGTGGCTGGCATCACCCGCGCTGCCGATCGGTGGCTTTTCGTACTCGGAGTGCCTGGAGGCCGCCGTGGACAGCGGTAGCGTAACCACTGAAGCACAGGCCAGCGCCTGGTTGCTGGACCAGTTGCACGTGAACCTGGCACGATCCGATCTGGCTGTGCTGGCACAGGCGGTGCCCGCCTGGCAGCAGCAGGACGACGACAGAATTGCCGAGCTCAATGCCTGGGTGTTGCAGACGCGCGAAAGCAGCGAGTTGCGCGCCCAGACCGAGCAGATGGGCCGATCCCTGCTGGAGTGGCTGCGCAATCACACGACAGCGCGCCCGGCACAGATCGAGACCCTCGCCGGGCTGTGTCCGACCTACCCGCTGGCCTTTGCGCTGGCAGCCAGCGGCACCGGTGCGCCGCTGCGGACGTGCCTGCTGAGCTACGCCTTCGGCTGGGCCGAGAACATGGTGCAGGCCGCCATCAAGTCGGTGCCGCTGGGACAAA
>CAZZLB010000315.1:0-4222 GCA_964654655.1 uncultured Rhodoferax sp.
GGGCTTGACGTTGTCGAACAGGCAGGCGCCCAGGAAGTAGCCGCTCTCGTGGCCACTGACCTTGACAGTTCGTCCATCAACTACCAGTGTGGCGCCTTCGAGCACGCCCTGATCGACGTAGCCTTTGACTTTTTCAAAGTGGGCTTGCGTGACCAGAGGACCCATGTCGTTGCTGGCATCGGTACCAGGGCCGACCTTCATCTTGGCGATTTCAACCTTGAGACCTGCCACTACCGCGTCGGCAGTGGCATCGCCCACCGCCACCACCAGCGGAATGGCCATGCAGCGCTCTCCACAAGAGCCGTAGGCCGCTCCCATCAGGGCACTGACGGCATTGGGCACATCGGCGTCGGGCATCACGACGGCGTGGTTCTTGGCGCCACCCAGGGCCTGAACGCGCTTGCCGTTGGCGCAGCCGGTCGCGTAGATGTACTGGGCAATCGGTGTGGAGCCAACAAAGCTGATAGCTTGCACGCGCGGATCACCGAGCAGCGTGTCAACAGCTTCCTTGTCGCCGTTGACCACGTTGAGCACACCTGGCGGCAGTCCGGCTTCCAAGGCCAGCTGTGCTACCAGCAGCGCGCTGCTGGGGTCGCGCTCTGAGGGCTTGAGTACAAAGGTGTTGCCGCAGGCAACGGCCATGGGCCACATCCACAGGGGCACCATGACGGGGAAGTTGAAGGGCGTGATGCCGGCAGTGACGCCAAGCGCCTGAAACTCGCTCCAGGAGTCCATCGCCGGGCCAACGTTCTTGCTGTGCTCACCTTTGAGCAACTCTGGCGCGTAGCTGGCGTATTCGACGTTCTCGATGCCGCGCTGCAACTCACCCAGCGAATCAGCCAGTACCTTGCCGTGCTCGGCGGTGACCAGAGAGCAGATGCGCTCGGCATTGGCTTCAAGCAGAACCTTGAGAGTGCTCATGACACGAGCACGTTTCAGCGGCGGTGTGGCGCGCCACGCCGGATAGGCAGCGTGCGCATTGGCGATCGCCTGCTCGACTGTGAGTTTGTCAGCCAGCAAAACACGCTTTTCAGCCTTGCCCGTGGCCGGATTGAAAACATCCTGCGAGCGGCTGCCGCCGGCGACGATCTGACCACCGATCAGGTGTTGAATTTCAGGGAGATTTGACATGGTCTTGGTTGTTCAAGCGGTTTGGTTGATGGTTTCGCCCAGCGCATTGATCAGGCTGTCGATCTGTGCCGGCGTAGTGATGAAGGGCGGGGCCAGCTGGATGGTATCTCCACCGTAGCGTACATAAAAGCCCTTTTGCAACATCGCCATGGCGATTTCATAGGGTCTGCGCGCCGGCTCTCCCGGCAGGGCATCAATGGTCAGCCCGGCTGCCAGGCCGAAATTGCGGATATCGGCGATGTGCTTGACGCCCTTGAGACTGTGCACGGCGTTCTCGAAGTGTGGCGCCAGTGCTTTCACTTTCTCCACCATGTTTTCCTTGACCAGAAGATCCAGCGTGGCCAGCCCCACGGCGCAGGGAACCGGGTGAGCCGAATAAGTGTAGCCATGGGCAAATTCGAGCATGTAGTCGGGCCCGCCCTGTGCCATGAAAATGTCGTAGATCTCCTTCTTCGCCAGTACGGCGCCCATCGGCTGCGCGCCATTGGTGATCTGCTTGGCGATGTTCATGATGTCGGGTGTCACGCCAAAAGCCTCGGCACCGGTGTAAGCGCCAGCGCGACCAAAACCAGTAATCACTTCGTCAAAAATCAGCAGGATGTTGTTGGCAGTGCAGATCTCGCGCAGGCGTTGCAGGTAACCCTTGGGCGGGATCACGACACCTGCCGAACCCGAGAACGGTTCGACTATGACGGCGGCGATGTTGCTGGCATCGTGCAGTGCAATGAGTTTGAGCAGATCATCAGCCAGTTCGGCGCCCTTCTCGGGCATGCCGCGTGAAAACGCGTTGCTTGCCAGTTGCGTATGGGGCAGGTGGTCCGCCTCGATGCCCTGGCCAAAGGTCTTGCGGTTGCCGACAATGCCGCCCACCGAGATGCCACCAAAGTTGACGCCGTGATAGCCTTTTTCGCGCCCGATCAATCGGGTCTTCTGGCCCAGACCCTTGGCACGCCAGTAAGCGCGCGCCATCTTCAGCGAGGTGTCTGCCGACTCCGAGCCGGAGCCGGTAAAAAACACGTAGTCCAGACCGGCCGGGGTCAACTCCTTGAGCTTGTTGGCCAGTTCAAACGATAAGGGGTGGCCAAATTGAAAGGCCGGTGAATAGTCCAGTGTGGCCAGTTGCCGCGTTGCCGCCTCGGTAATCTCGCTGCGTCCGTGTCCCAAGCCGCAACACCACAGGCCGGACAGGCCGTCAAAAATCTTCTTGCCATGGTTGTCCGTGTAGTAACAACCCTGGGCGGCCACCATCATCCGCGGATTGGCCTTGAAATCACGGTTGGCCGTAAAAGGCATCCAGTGCGCGTCCAGCCAGGCAGCGTCGGTGCGCTTGGCGCTCAGGTGGTTTGCTTCGTTCATTTCCATGGTGTCTCCGGTTTGAGAAAGGGTGGAGCGATTCTGATCAAGTCTGTTACTCTTGTAAATGTATAAGTATCAATATTTAGTTGACAGTTTATGAAAGTAAAAGACAGGCCTGTTATCGGGCAACTCAGTGACATGGACATTCGTTTGCTGCGTGTGTTCAGGAGTGTGGTGGAGTGTGGCGGCATGGCGGCAGCGGAGTTGGAGCTCAATATCGGAACCTCCACCGTCAGTCGCCACATCAAGGACCTGGAAACCCGCCTTGGCTTGACCTTGTGCCGGCGCGGACGTGCCGGCTTCGCCTTGACCACGGAAGGCCAGCAGATTTATACCGAAACTCTGCGCCTGCTGGCCGGCGCCGATGCCTTTCGTGCCAGTGTGGACGAAATCCATCGCCGCATGGGCGGGCAGCTCAACATTGCCGTCTTCGACAAAACAGCGAGCAATCCGCAAGCCCGGCTGGGCGCAGCGATCGCCCGTTTTTCGGAGTTGGCGCCCGAAGTGAATCTGCATCTGTATGTGGCGCCGCTGAACGCGATCGAACGCGGTGTGATCGACGGTCAGTTTCAGGTGGGCGTGATTCCTGGGCATCGCAATTCCGATAGCCTGATCTACGATGAACTGTTTGACGAAACCATGCAACTGTACTGTGGTGCACAGCACGCGCTGTTCGAGGCCGAACCGGCAGACATGAACTGGGACGATCTGCGTCAGCATAACTTTGCCGGGCTGGGTTACCACTCGCCCAATATGGAGATCAGCCAGCAGCGACGCCTCTCGCGCAAGGCCACCGGCTATGACCAGGAATCGATTGCCACCTTGATTCTTTCGGGTGAGTACCTCGGATTCCTGCCCGACCATTACGCCAAGGCCTTTGTTGAAGACAGCCAGATGCGAGCGGTCAAGGCTAGTCTGTTTCATTACGAATGCAGCTTTTTCAGCATTGTGCGACGCTCGCCACAGCCCTCTCGAGTGACCCGGGCCTTTCAGGACTGCTTGCTGCAAGTCCATGGCGCCAGTACCAGATCACGCGCTGCCACGGCACTTCTGCAGCAAAAGTAAAATTTGATCGATTCAAAACATATCAGGGGATCTTATTGAGCACCTTTGATCCAAACGCTCTGGAATGTCTGGCAGCCATTGTCGAAGAGGGTGGCTTTGAGCGTGCTGCGGTGCGTCTGTCCATCACCCAGTCGGCTGTTTCGCAACGTTTGCGCTCGCTGGAAGTGCAGGTCGGAACCGTCCTGATCGTGCGCAGCCGTCCGCTGCGGGCGACTTCGGCCGGACGCTTGTTGCTCAAACACGCCATGCAGATGCGTTTGCTGCGCGCCGATCTGGAGCGCGACCTGAAGGATCTGGCACCCGGCGCCGTGGGCAACAGCCGAGATGCCGAGAGGATCTCCATTGCCGTCAACGCCGACAGCATCGCCACCTGGGCTTTGCCGGCATTGAGCCGTTTGGCGCAGCAGGGCTTGGGTCTGGAGATCATCACCGATGATCAGGACTTCACCATCGAATGGTTGCGTGAAGGTCAGGTGCTGGGCTGTGTGACCACGGTAAAGCAGGCATTGCGCAGTTGCCGCCTGGTGCCCCTGGGCGCCATGTCCTATGTCGCGGTGGCTGAAGCGGCGTGGGCTGCTGAGCATTGTGTTGGTGGCCTGTCACCACAGAATTTTCGAAGTCTGCCTTTCATCGCTTTCAACCGCAAGGATGATCTGCAGTCCGAGTTCGT
>CAZZLB010000316.1:0-4178 GCA_964654655.1 uncultured Rhodoferax sp.
GGCTTACGGCGTCGTATTCGTAGAGCCCCTGCTGTGCCTTGGTGGTGGACTTGATGTGCCACTGCAGCAGCGGCATGTTCAGCGCGCCTGCCACCTCTTCGGCCAGCATGGTCTTGCCGGTGCCGGGTTCGCCCTTGACCAGCAAGGGGCGCTTGAGGGTGATGGCGGCGTTGACCGACAGCATGAGGTCCTCGGTAGCGACGTAGTTTTGTGTACCTTTGAATTTCATTTTGTGGCTTGATGGAAGATCAGCGTTAAGTGAGTGAGGTTTGGCGAAGTCGTCAGATTTTGATCTGACGCAAATCCTGATCGATTGTCGCCCCAAAATCGTTTGGAATCTGCTAGCAGAGTGGGGTGGCTTTGTCGCTTGTGTGACCGCCGTAGCCCTTATGCCTCGCGACGCAGGGCGGGAAACAGAATCACATCGCGAATGCTGGCACTGTCGGTCAGCAGCATCATCAGTCGGTCCAGTCCGACACCACAGCCCCCGGTGGGTGGCATGCCGTATTCAAGGGCACGAATGAAGTCGTGGTCGTAGTACATGGCTTCGTCGTCACCTTCATCCTTGGCTGCGACCTGCTCCTGGAAACGCCTGGCCTGCTCCTGGGCGTCATTCAGTTCGGAAAAGCCGTTGCCGAACTCACGACCGGTGATGTAGAGCTCGAAGCGTTCAGTGATGCCGGGCTTGTGGTCACTGGCGCGCGCCAAGGGTGAAATTTCGACCGGGTGCTCGCAGATGAACGTTGGCTGCCAGAGCTTTTCTTCGACCGTTTCCTCGAAGTACATCACCTGCAGGCTGGGCAGGGAACGCCCGGAAAGCTTGTCTTTTTCATCGTTCAGGCCGAGCTTTCTAAGGGCGTTGATGAGCCAGGCCGGGTTGTCCACCTTGCGCTGGCGGCTGCCGTCCAGACTTTGACCGGCCTCGGTGTGCTTGCAGATGGCTTCGACAATCGTCAGGCGCTCAAACGGTTGGCTCAAGTCAACGTCCCTGCCGCCATAACTCAACTGCAAGCTCCCTCTGCAGCGTTGCGCGGTATCGCGAATCAAGGCTTCGGTAAAGGTCATCAGGTCCTGGTAATCCCAATAGGCAGCATAAAACTCCATCATGGTGAACTCGGGGTTGTGGCGTACCGAGATACCTTCGTTGCGAAAGCTGCGGTTGATCTCGAAGACGCGCTCAAAGCCGCCGACGATCAGGCGTTTGAGGTAGAGCTCTGGCGCGATGCGCAGAAACATCTGCTGGTCAAGGGCGTTGTGGTGCGTTGTGAAAGGTTTGGCGTTGGCACCACCGGGGATCGGGTGCAACATGGGGGTTTCCACTTCCAGAAAATCGTGCGCCACCATAAACTCGCGCACGCCGCTAAGCGCTCGGCTGCGTGCAACAAAACGTGCCCGAGTCGTCTCGTCTGTCATCAGGTCCACGTAGCGCTGCCGGTACTTTGTCTCCTGATCGTTCATGCCGTGGAACTTGTCGGGCATGGGACGCAGGCTCTTGGTCAGCAGGCGCAAGCTGCTGGCGTGAATCGAGAGTTCGCCAGTCCGTGTCTTGAAGACCTTGCCTTCGGCGGCGACGATGTCGCCCAGATCCCAGTGCTTGAAGCTGGCGTACAAGTCGGCACCAATGTCATCGGCCTTGATGTAGATCTGAATCCGGCCGGTGCTGTCCTGCAACGTGGCAAAGCTCGCCTTTCCCATCAGGCGCTTGAGCATCATGCGCCCGGCCACCTTGGCAACAGATCCTTGTTCGACCAGGGCTTCGGGTGTCTGGCCGGCATGTGCGGCGAACAGGTCGGCAGCATGGTCGGACGGTTTGAAATCGTTCGGAAACGCCGGACCTTTGCCCTCGGTTTCGCTCTGGCGGATCGCCTTGAGCTTTTCCTGACGTTCGAGAAGGAGCTGGTTTTCGTCCTGGGGGGCGGGGGCAGAGTTGTGGTCAGACATGGAAGGCACAAATGGTGATGGCAGAGCAGGATTTTAAGTCTCGCTATGATCTCGCTGAACGGACCTTGCTGATTCATGCTCTACCAGATAGTTTCTCTCCTGCTTGAAGTTGCCACCGGCGTGCTGGCCGGAGCCTGCCTGTTGCGCCTTTACATGCAGCACCAGCGCATTCCGATGTCGGTTCGATCGGGTAACCCGCTGGGGCGTTTTGTCTTTGCACTGACGGATTGGCTGGTCTTGCCGTTGCGCCGGGCGGTACCGGCGCTGGGGCGTTGGGACACCGCCAGCCTGCTGGCCGCCTTCCTGCTGGAACTGATGCAGTTTTTGCTGCTCTGGCTGTTCGCCGGCGCACGAGGTGGTCTGATCGTGATTCCGATTCTGGCCGGTTTTGGTTTGCTACGATTGATAATTTCAGCGCTCACTGGGCTCGTGATTGTTTACGCGGTGTTGTCCTGGGTGCCGACCCAGTCTCAGATTTCGGACCTGATCGAGCGGCTATGTGCGCCACCCTTGAAGCCCATCCGGCAGTTGCTGCCGCTGGTCGGGGGGGTTGACCTGTCGCCGCTAGCCTTGCTGGTGATCCTGCAGATTGCCGGCATTGTGCTGGGTAGCCTTCAGACGCTTGTGCTGCACTCAGGCTGAGTCGAACTTAATTCACCGCGTCCGCCGGCTGGCGCTGCAGGATCGCCAGCGTGCTGGCAATGGTTTTGCGCAACTCGCGACGGTCACAGATCAGATCGATGGCGCCTTTGGTCTGCAGGAACTCGGCGCGTTGAAAGCCTTCGGGCAGGGCCACCCGCATGGTGGACTCGATGACGCGAGGGCCGGCAAATCCGATCAGCGCCTTGGGCTCGGCAATCACCACATCACCGAGGAATGCAAAACCGGCGCTGACGCCGCCCATGGTCGGGTCGGTCAGTACGCTGATGAAAGGCAAGCCTTTTTTGGCCAGACGGGTCAGCGAGGCATTGGTTTTGGCCATTTGCATCAGGCTCAGCAGACCCTCCTGCATGCGTGCGCCACCGGTGGAGGTGAAGCAGACAAAGGGCACTTTCTGTTCGATGGCGCCGTGCACACCGCGCACAAAACGCTCACCCACCACCGAGCCCATGCTGCCGCCCATGAATTCAAATTCAAAGCAGGCAGCCACCAGCGCGATGCCGTGCACGGCACCGCCCATGACGACCAGTGCATCCGTTTCACCCGTGTTCTCCATCGCTTCCTTCAGGCGCTCCGGATACTTTCGGCTGTCCTTGAACTTGAGTGCATCAACCGGCAATACCTCCTGGCCTATTTCGAAGCGGCCCTCGTTGTCCAGGAATACGTTGAGCCGCGCGCGTGCGCCAATCCGGTGATGGTGGCTGCAACTGGGGCAAACGTTCTGATTCTGCTCCAGATCGGTTTTGTACAGAACCGTCTCGCAGCTTGGACATTTGATCCAAAGACCTTCAGGCACGCTGCGCCGGTCGGCCGGGTCGGTGTGCTGGATCTTGGGTGGTAGCAGTTTTTCGAGCCAACTCATTGGAGGGTCCTTAACGCGTGGTAACGACTGCTTGGTGCAGGCTGTCAGTTTAAATTATGAATCCAGTGCCTTGCGGATTTCGCCGAGGAAACGCTGAGCGACGGCGCCAACCTGTTCCCGGGGCTGCTGCTCGATCAACTCGATGATTTTGCTGCCGATCACCACCGCGTCTGCAACTTGTCCTATGGCGCATGCCGTGGTGGCGTCCCGTATACCGAAACCGACACCCACCGGAATACTGACATGCTGGCGGATACGCGGCAGCATGGCCGCGACGGCACCGGTGTCGAGTGTGCCGGCGCCCGTCACCCCTTTGAGCGAGACGTAGTAAACATAGCCGCTGGCCACCGCAGCGATCTGGCGCATGCGCTCATCCGTGCTGGTGGGCGCCAGCAGGAAAATCAGGTCCAGACCGTGTGCCTTGAGCTCGGCAGCAAACGCTTCGCACTCTTCGGGCGGGTAGTCAACGATCAGGACACCGTCAACGCCGGCTTGCGCTGCGTCCGCCACAAAGGCGCTCCGGCCATCATGGCGATCGTGTTTCTGGTTGTAGCGTTCCACCGGGTTGGCGTAACCCATCAGGACCACCGGTGTCACCTTGTCTGCTTCGCGAAAAGCGCGCACCATCGACAGTACTTGCACCATGCCTACACCTGCAGCCAGAGCTCTGTCGCCGGCCCGTTGAATCACCGGGCCGTCGGCGCTGGGGTCGGAG
>CAZZLB010000317.1:0-4173 GCA_964654655.1 uncultured Rhodoferax sp.
GCCCTGCGGATTCACCAGCTTGTCGGCGCCGGCGTACAGCAACAAGGTCGGCACCGTCCAGGCCGGCGCCAGCGCCACCGTGGCCGGTCCGTCATCGGCAATAAAGCGCGCCAGCCGCGCCGAGATACGGTCGTGCACCAGTCTGTCAGCGCGGTAGGCGGCAACAACCGCCGGATCATGCGAAATCATGGATGGGTCCAGCCCATTGCCAACGCGCAGGTCGGGCGCAATTTTCGGCAGCACCGAGACCAGAAACTTCTGCACTGTACTCAAGCCAGGATCGAGCGCAGGCGACGACAGCACCAAGGCTTCAACCGGTCGCACTGCGAGTGAAACAAATCGTGCTGCTACCAAACCCCCCATGCTGTGGCCCAGCAAAATCAGGGGCGTCTTCGAACTCATGCGCAGGCGCGTGCTGTCGATGATGTCAGCCAGATCGTCGAGCAGACGGTGCGCCGTGGGCAGACCGCCGCGCGCACCACCGGACTCGCCATGACCGTACTGGTCCGGGCCGCGCACCGCAAAGCCCCAGCTATTGAGCCGGCGTGCCACGTGGTCATAGCGGCCAGCGTGCTCGCCCAGTCCATGCACCAGCAGAACGACGCCGCGCATCGGCTGTGCGTCTTCCAGCGGCCAGTCCTGAATGGCGAGATTGTCGCCATCAACAGCAACAAAAGTGGAGAGCGTGCTTTCGGTATTCATTTGAAACTTGACAACCCTGGCGCGTATCATGCCACGTTCGCTATACGATAGTCGGTCCCAAGGTCTTCCAACTTCTGACGCAAGCTACGCCATGCCAAACATTTTCAACACAAGCCTTGCCGCGATTGCGCTGCGACGTCGACATTGGTTGACGATGGCAAGCGCTTTGTATCTGGCCAGCCAGCAAGGATGGGCACAGGTACGCCGAGCCCTGCGCATCTCTACGCCAGCGGTGCCGGATGACTGGCACGCGCGAATGTGGACCGTGTTCAAGGACCAACTCGACAAGACGCTGCCCGGTCAGTTTGACGTGCAGATCAGTCTGAATGCCTCCCTCTTCAAGCAGGGTGCGGAACCGGTGGCGATGGCACGCGGCAACCTGGAAATGACAACCATCTCGGCTTTCGACATTGCCAAGCTGGTCAGCGAGTTTTCCATCTTCACGGCCGGCTACATCATCCGCGACCCGGCGCACCTGATGAAGGTGTTCAACGGCCCTATCGGCGAAGAGCTGTTCAAAGGCGTCAGCGAGAAAATGGACATCACGGTGCTGGCGCCCATTTACTACGGCACGCGCCAGCTCAACCTTCGTGATGTGCGCAAGGTCAATACACCGGTGGACCTCAAGGGGCTGAAGCTGCGCATGCCAGGCAGCAAGGAGTGGCTGTTTCTGGGGGAGGCGCTGGGTGCCACACCAACCCCACTGGCTTTTGGCGAGGTTTATCTGGGGCTGCGTACCGGCACCATCGACGCGCAGGACAACCCGCTGCCCACGGTGAAAAGCGCGAAGTTTCATGAAGTCACGAAACAGATCACCCTCACCAGCCATCTGGTGGACGTGCTCTTCATCGGTGTTTCCAACAAGCTGTGGGACAGCCTGAACACCGATCAAAAGGGCAAGCTCAGGAGTGCCGCGCAGGCCGCAGCCAATTACAACAACGAGAACCGCATCGCCGACGAGAAAGAGTTGATCAACTACTTCAAGAGCCAGGGCCTGAGCGTCACCACGCCCGACCTGGATGCCTTCCGCAAGTCGGTGCAAGCCACCTACCTGCAATCCGAATACGCCAAGCTGTGGCCCAAGGGCCTGCTGGAACGCATCAACGCCACAAAGTAATAGCCGATGTTCAAGCACTTGCGCAGCGCGGCCAATGCCATTGGGGCACTCCTGTTTTCCCTGCTGTTCCTGGTATTCGTAGTGCAGGTGGTCTCGCGTTTTGCCTTCGACCGACCGCTGCCATGGACTGATGAAGCGGCGGTCATCCTGTATTTATGGGCCATTTTGTGGGGTGCCGCACTGGTCTGCAGCGACAAGGAAAACGTCGCCTTTGATCTGCTTTACCAGAAGGCGACACCAAGCGTGCAACGTGGCATGGCGATGGCTGCCTGTGCCCTGACAGGCGTGCTGGCAGCCTGGGGACTGCCGGGCTCGCTGGACTACATCCATTTCATGCAGCGCGAGAAAACGCCGGTACTGGGGCTGCCCTTCCACTGGGTTTTTGCTCCCTTCGGGATTCTGCTGCTCGCCCTGGTGCTGCGATCCGCCTGGCGTATCTATCTGCTGCTGGGCCGCCACTGGCGGGAGCACTTGTGAGCAATGCCCTGCTCACCCTGCTGACCGTGCTGGTGGCAGGCATGTTGCTGCGCGCACCGATTGCATTTGCCATGCTGGTCAGCGGCATTGCTTACCTGATCGTCAAGGGGCAGGATCTCGGACTGGCGGCCGAGCAGATCCTCAACGGCCTGTACAACGGTTACGTGCTGCTGGCTGTTCCGCTTTTTGTGCTGGCGGCCAACCTGATGAACGCCGGCACCATCAGCGAACGCCTGTTCGACTTTTCCCGCGTGCTGGTGGGGCGCTTGCGCGGCGGCCTGGCGCAGGTGGATATTCTGGTCAGCGTGATTTTCTCCGGCATGAGTGGCAGCGCCATTGCCGACGCGGCCGGCCCGGGGCTGGTGACGATCAGACAGATGCTGAAGAAACCCGAATACAGCCCGGGTTTCGCCGGTGCCGTGGTAGTGGCCAGCGCCACCATAGGCCCCATCATTCCGCCTTCGATTCCGATGGTGATCTATGCGCTTGTGTCGGGCACCTCGGTGGGCGCCCTGTTTCTTGGTGGTGTCATACCGGGTCTGCTGATTGCGGCACTGCTGATGCTGGGTGTGCAGATCATTGCGACCCGCCGCAACATGCCCAAGGACGACCCGATACCTCGCCACGCCCTGCCCGGCATCCTGTTACGCGGCCTGCTCCCGCTGACGCTACCCATGCTCTTGCTGGGTGGCATTTACAGCGGCGTCTTCACACCAACAGAGGCCGCTGCCGTGGCCGCGCTGCACGCGCTCATCCTGGCCGGCGGCGTTTACCGCGCGTTCTCGCCGCAAGCACTTTACGCGGTCACGCTGGAGTCGCTGCGCTCCAGCGCGGTCATCACCATGATCATTGCCAGCGCCTATCTGATGAACTATGCCTTTGCCACTGAAGGCATTCCAAACCAGTTGGCGCAATGGGTCAGCGGCCTGCGCTTAAGCCAGTTGCAGTTCCTGCTGCTGGTCAACGCCGTGTTTCTGGTGCTGGGCTGCTTTATCGATGTCTCTGTGATGCTGCTGGTGTTTGTACCCATGCTGATACCGACTGCGAAACTGCTGGGCATCGATCTGGTTCACTTCGGTGTCGTAGTGGTGGTCAACATGATGATCGGCCTGGTCACGCCACCGTTTGGCATGCTGCTGTTTGTCACCAATGCGCTGACCGGCATTCCATTGAGGGACATGGTGCGCGAAGGCCTGCCCTTCACCGCGCTGCTGATCCTGGCTCTCTTGCTGATGACGCTGTTCCCGCAGATCGTGCTGTGGCTGCCGCAGAGCATGGGTTATGTGACGCGCTAATCAGTGCCCCCCACTCGGCATAGGCTGCGTGGCGCAAGCTCTTGAAGAGCACGCAAAAGCGCTGGCATCAGTGGATCGATCGTCTCTATACGATTGTTCACGACGATGAGAACAACAACCGCCAGTGGCAACGCTTTGAGAGTGTCCGACGAGTCGGGTTTGCAGTGCCCTCGGGAGCGATTCGTCAAGCAGGATTCGCATCGCAGATCAGAGCCAGCTGAGCCTGTTCCAGCGCGGCGACTGCGGCTTCTCGCGACACAGATGGAAACTCCTGGAGGAAAAAATCCAGCGAATCACCCGCCTCCAAATAATCAAACAAGTTCTTTACCGGCACCCGGGTACCCGCAAAGACCGGCGTCCCGCTTTGAATCTCGGGATCAATGACGATGACACTTTGTTTCATCACTCTGACTCCTGTTGAGATACGCCGCAGTGTACCGCTGTGCGGCTTGTTCCGGAGCTACCATCCATACACCAGCCCCGTCGTCGCCAGGCCCACCAGATCAATCCGCGTCTGATTGGCGGCTGACTCAGCCAGGTGCCACAGGAAATTGCCTTGTGTAGCGAAGTCGGTCTCGGTGT
>CAZZLB010000318.1:0-2073 GCA_964654655.1 uncultured Rhodoferax sp.
TCAGGGTCGTTGCAAAGCCAATTGCCAAGCGGACACCCAGCTTCATGTTCTTGATGAAATTCATGACGTTACTCTCCTAGCGTTAAATATATGAATACGTTGCTATCGATGAGGCTCAAGCGCTGCTTCAGTGCACTGCGTCCATCAGTCCCATGTCGCTGCCGGTCATCAGCTTTTCGATGTCCACCAGAATCAGCATGCGCTGGTCCACCGTCCCGAGGCCGGTGATGTAACGCACATCGAAGGTGGAAGAAAAATTCGGTGGCGGGCGGATTTGTGCCGCGCCCAGGGATATCACGTCAGACACGCTGTCCACCACCATCCCCACCACGCGCCCGGCGACGTTGAGAATGATGACCACCGTGAACTGTGTGTAGTCAACTTCGCCAAGATTGAACTTGATGCGCATGTCAACAATCGGCACGATGGTGCCGCGCAGGTTAACCACCCCCTTGATGAAATCAGGCGCGTTGGCGATGGTTGTAACCACCTCGTAGCTCCTGATCTCCTGGACCTTGAGGATTTCGATGCCGTACTCCTCCTTGCCCAGCGTGAAAGTCAAGAACTCCTGCGGCGCAGTATCGGCGCCGATCCCCTGCTTGGCCGAACCGGCCGATACCTGCATTGCTTCGCTCATGTTCTGAATCTCCTTGCAAGTTGGATTCAATCAATCACCACAAAGACGTCGCGCTGCACACTGGAACTGCTCCACCATGCGAAGCACCACATCGCTACTAACGACCCGATCAAAAAATTCTTGAGCATGTCAAACCAAAGACTTGGCCTCGTCACGGGATACCGTGCGCACCAGCGCATCAACGTCCAGGATCAGCGCAACCTTGCCGTCTCCCATGATGGTGGCACCCGACACGCCCGGCACCTTGCGGTAATTCGATTCCAGGCTCTTGATCACCACCTGGTGCTGGCCGAGCAGGTTGTCCACGAACATGGCGCTCTTGCTGCCTTCAGACTCCACAATCACCATGATGCCGCGCTCGTATTCGGTGACTTGGGCCTTCACGCCCAGCACCTCGTGCAGTGCCACCACCGGCAGGTACTCGCCGCGCACATGCACGACAGTGCCCCCGCCCGCAATGGTCCGGATTTCTTCCTTGGCGGGTTGCAGCGACTCGGTGATGAAGGTCAGCGGGACAATGAAAATTTCCTGACCGACCGAGACCGACATGCCGTCCAGAATCGCCAACGTCAAGGGCAGCCGGATCGAAATGCGGGTGCCCACCCCAAGCGCAGAATCGATCTCGACGCGCCCACCCATGGCATGCACATTGCGTTTGACCACATCCATACCGACACCGCGCCCCGAGACCGCAGTGACCACATCGGCCGTGGAAAAACCGGCTTCGAATATCAGCAGCCAGACTTCCTGATCCGACATGGAGTCGCTCACCGCCAGGCCGCGCTCGCGCGCCTTGGCCAGGATTTTTTCGCGATTCAGACCGGCCCCGTCATCACTCACTTCAATCACGATGTTGCCGCCCTGGTGGAAGGCGCGCAGCGTGATCGTGCCCATGGCCGGCTTGCCTGCCGCCAGCCGCTTCTGCGGCGACTCCACACCATGGTCGAGACTGTTTCGCACCAGGTGGGTCAGCGGGTCTGCAATTTTTTCTATCAGTCCCTTGTCGAGCTCGGTGCCCTCGCCCACGGTCTTGAGCTCAACCTGCTTTTCAAGTTTGCCGGCGAGGTCGCGCACAACACGCGGGAAGCGGCTGAACACGAAGGAGATCGGCATCATGCGGATCGACATCACCGACTCCTGCAGGTCGCGCGTATTGTGCTCGAGTTGGCCCAGCCCGGTCCGCAATGACTCGTAGAGCGCGGTGTCCACGCGCGACGCCGTCTGCGCCAGCATGGCCTGCGTGATGACCAGTTCGCCCACCAGATTGATGAGCTGATCGACTTTCTCGACACCGACACGGATCGAGGTGGCCTCGTTGTCCGGGCGGTCACTGGCGCGGCGCTTTTCACTACCGGGTTTATCGCTGGCACGCCGGCTCAACTCTGCCTCTGCTGGCGTCTGCGCCGGCTCTGCTGCCGCTGCCGATTTGTCAGGCG
>CAZZLB010000318.1:2173-4156 GCA_964654655.1 uncultured Rhodoferax sp.
TGCACGGCAACGGTCTCTGCAGGTGTCCCCTGGGCCAACTCATTGAGGCGCAGACAGATAGCTGCCACCATCGCTGCGTCAACCTCGCTGTCGAACTGCCGGCCAGCCAGTT
This sequence comes from uncultured Rhodoferax sp., assembly GCA_964654655.1. Lineage (GTDB taxonomy): Bacteria > Pseudomonadota > Gammaproteobacteria > Burkholderiales > Burkholderiaceae_C > Rhodoferax. The sequence continues at coordinate 2,286 of CAZZLB010000318.1, forward strand.
GAACCTTGATCACATCGACCGCTTTGAGGAACACATCAACCATCTCGATGCGCAACTGCAGCTCGTCGTTGCGCAGCTTGTCCAGCAGCGATTCCAGGATATGCGTGGTTTCAGTGATCTCGTTGAAACCGAAGGTGGCGCTGCCACCCTTGATGGAATGCGCCGTGCGGAATATCGCGTTCAGCGCGTCCTTGCCGGGGTCCTGCACGTCGAGTTCGAGCAGCAAATGCTCCATCTCCTCCAGCAACTCAGCGGACTCCTCGAAAAACACCTGATAGAACTGACTCATGTCGATGGTCATAGCTGTTCCTCAAAAGCTTGATTGCGCGGCATTGCCGATATGCATTGCATGGTCCTCAGCCGACCAGTTTTTGCACGACCTCGATCAGGCGGTGCGGGTCAAAGGGCTTGACCAGCCAACCCGTTGCGCCAGCCGCCTTGCCCTGACTTTTCATTTCGGCCCCGGCCTCGGTGGTGAGAATCAGTATGGGTGAGCTCTTGTAGCCGGGCAGTTGACGCAGGGCGCGCACCAGGGCCAGCCCCTCCATGCGCGGCATGTTCTGATCTGTCAGCACCAGATCCATGGCCTTTGCCTTGGCCTTGTTCAGAGCGTCCACCCCATCGACTGCCTCTATCACTTCGTAGCCGGCGCTCTTGAGGGTAAAAGACACCATGCTCCGGATGGACGGCGAATCATCGACTGCCAGTATGCATTTAGTCACATGACTTCCTTTTCTCGGTTCTTGTCATACATCAGAACAAGGTCACATCGCCGGCATGCATCATCTGCTGTTGCGCCGGATTGCTGACCTTTTTGTGCTCCAATTCGTGCAGCAACTCCTGCACACGCGCTGCAAAATTTTCCTGTCCCGATTCGCCAATTCGTCGCATCAGTCGATCCACCGTATCGAGTTCGCCTCTCACGTGTCCCAGTTTCTGCCCCACCACATCACGGAACTGCATGGCGATCACGGCGCCATTCACGTCCCGCACGCTGTCAAATGCCGCCATCAGTTCCCGAATCGCATGTTCCAGCAACTCGTCTCCCAACACCAACTCACTGCGGGCGCGCTGCACTTCAAGGCAGATCACCCGCACCATCGCATCGACCATGGCGCGTGTCTCACGCTCGACGGCCCTGGCAGATTCGGCCTGCGCGGCATGCACTGCAGCAAGCGCGAACCACAACACCAGGGCCCAGCCAAGTGCAAGCACACCCAGTGGCCACGCTGTATCTATCGGCAGCGCGCTGTCGGACTTGAACCAGGCATGACCTGCCGCGACCGCCAATGTCCAGGCGGTTCCGATCAAGAGTGCCGGTCTGTGCACAGTGTTGCCTCGCACTTGTTTGGGTCTCCAAAGTCAGTTGCCTTACCATATCAGGCCCATGGAAAAGCCAGGCCGCGAGCAGAAGGCCAAAACACGCTCTATTCCCGTTAACCCGCCAAATGCGATCGGAGCCGGGGCGTTATAGTGCGCGCATGCCAAACGAAGACACGAAGAAGAAATGAATATCCAGTTGCCAGAAGATGCGGATGGCGTGCGCGACCTGACTGATCAGGAATTGCAGCGCCAGGAAAAGCTCGCCCTCGAGGAGGCACTGGCCAGCTTCAAGGCGGCCGTCTCCAACATGCCGGGCATGGTTTTCGAGATGAAGTTCGCACCCGACGGCACCTCCACCCTCGCAGCCGTCAGCGAGGGTGCCCGTGACCTGTTTCACACGACGCCGGAATTGCTGATGCAGGACCGCGATGCCATTGGCAGCAGAGTGGTGCCGGAAGACCTGTCGTCCTTCATGCAGAGCCGGCGTGCGGCGTTTCTCAAGCAGGTGGAGTGGAACTGGACCGGGTGCATCTGCATTGCCGATATGT
>CAZZLB010000319.1:0-4149 GCA_964654655.1 uncultured Rhodoferax sp.
ATGCCCCTGTCCTTTTTGCGCGCGCACCCATCCCCTCTCGCTCACCACGACGGTCACCGGCTCGTCAACGACACGGACCTCCAGAACAGCCTTCTTCTCGGCCTGGATCAGCGTGCGCCGCGCGTCAGAAAAGGCTTTGGCGTCGCTCTCGATCTCCTTGATCATCAGCCGACGCAGCGCTGCCGGGCTGGCCAGTATTTCTTCCAGCTTTTCCTGTTCCTGACGCAGAGTCGAGAGTTCCTGCCCGATCTTGATGGCCTCCAGCCGGGCCAACTGGCGCAGGCGAATTTCCAGAATATCTTCGGCTTGGCGCTCCGACAAACCGAAGCGCTCAATCAGTGCGGGTTTGGGCTCATCCGACTGGCGAATCAGGGCGATGACTTCGTCAATATGGAGCAGGACCGTTTGCCGCCCCTCCAGAATATGAATCCGATCGAGCACCTTGGCCAGTCTGTGCTTTGAGCGGCGCTCCACGGTGATTTGACGATACTCGGTCCACTCGAACAGCATCTGGCGCAATGACTTCTGGGTCGGTCGGCCATCGAGTCCGACGACTGTCAGGTTGACCGGTGACGAGGTCTCCATACTGGTGTGGGCCAGCAGCGTGGTGATGAGTTCCTGCTGTTCTATCCTGCTGGTCTTGGGCTCGCACACCAGTCGCACGGCAGCTTCCTTGCTGGATTCATCACGCACCCCGTCAAGCACTGCCAGCAACGTCGCCTTCTGCTGGTTCTGCTCCTGCGACACGGCTTTCTTGCCGGCCTTGACCTTGGGGTTGGTCAGCTCTTCAATTTCCTCCAGCACCCTCTGTGTACTGACGCCTGGCGGCAGTTCGGTGACCACCAGTTGCCACTGCCCGCGCGCCAGTTCTTCAATCTTCCAGCGCGCCCGCACCTTGAGCGACCCACGCCCACTCCGATAGGCCTCCGCAATCTCGGCGGAAGTGCTTGTGATCTGTCCACCACCTGGATAGTCCGGTCCCGGAATCAGTTCAAGCAGTTCCTCATGACTGATTTTCGGGTTCTTGATCAGTGCAACACAGGCATTGGCGACTTCGCGCAAATTGTGGCTTGGTATCTCGGTCGCCAGACCCACTGCGATGCCACTCGCACCATTGAGCAGGTTAAACGGCAGGCGCGCCGGCAACTGGTTGGGCTCGTCGGTCGAGCCGTCGTAATTGGGAGCGAAGTCAACCGTGCCTTCGTCGATTTCATCGAGCAACAGGCTTGTGATTTTGGCCAGTCTGGCCTCGGTGTAGCGCATGGCGGCCGCACCGTCGCCGTCCCTCGATCCAAAGTTGCCCTGACCGTCAATCAGTGGGTAGCGCTGGCTGAAGTCCTGCGCCATGCGCACCAGGGCCTCGTAAGCTGCCTGGTCTCCATGCGGGTGAAAGCGACCCAGCACGTCACCCACCACGCGTGCGCATTTGACGGGCTTGGCGCCACTGTTGCCATTGGCGCCACCAAAACCCAGGCCCATGCGCGACATGGAGTACAGAATGCGCCGCTGCACCGGCTTTTGCCCATCACAGACGTCTGGCAAAGCGCGGCCCTTGACAACGCTCAGCGCGTATTCAAGGTAAGCCCGCTGCGCGTAGCTAGCCAGGCTGAGTTGGCTGTCGTCGGCAGGCGCCGGTGCGAGATCAAGAGTGGCTTGGTCAGTCATTGTTCAGCGCCATTTACACATCGATTTCCACAGAATCCCCATGGAGTTCCATCAGTTCACGTCGAGCCGCTGCCTCACCTTTACCCATGAGTTTGGTAATCAAGGCCTCGGTCGCGGCAAAGTCGATAGCGCCAAGTGCCACCGGCAGCAAACGGCGCGTGTCCGGATTCAAGGTGGTCTCCCACAGCTGCGTTGCGTTCATCTCACCCAAGCCCTTGAAGCGACTGATGCTCCAGGCGGTCTCGCGCACACCTTCCTTGCGAAGCTTGTCGAGGATGGCCGTCAGTTCGCCTTCGTCCAGCGCGTAGGCTTTGGACGCCGGCTTCTTGCCGCGCGCCGGCGCGTCCACGCGGAACAGCGGTGGCCGCGCCACAAACACATGGCCGGCCTCGATCAATTTGGGGAAATGCCTGAAAAACAGCGTCAGCAGCAAGACCTGGATGTGCGAGCCATCGACGTCGGCGTCCGACAGGATGCAGACCTTGCCATAGCGCAGTCCGCTCAAATCCGGTGTGTCGTTCGGACCGTGCGGATCAACACCGATGGCCACCGCGATGTCGTGAATTTCCGTATTGGCAAACAGACGATCGCGCTCGACCTCCCAAGTATTGAGCACCTTGCCGCGCAGAGGCAGTATGGCCTGACTCTCCTTGTCGCGTCCCATCTTGGCACTTCCACCAGCCGAATCGCCCTCCACCAGAAAGACCTCGTTGTGTGCCAGATCACGGCTTTCGCAATCGGTCAATTTTCCGGGCAATACGGCGACGCCGGAACCCTTGCGCTTCTCGACCTTCTGACCCGCCTTCTGCCGCGTCTGTGCGGCCTTGATGACGAGTTCGGCGAGTTTCTTTCCATACTCCACGTCCTGGTTCAGCCAAAGCTCCAGACTGGGACGGACAAAACTCGATACCAGACGGACTGCATCACGCGAATTCAGGCGTTCCTTGATCTGTCCCTGAAACTGGGGGTCCAGTACCTTGGCCGACAAGACGTAACTGGCACGCGAGAAAACGTCTTCCGGCAACAGTTTGACACCCTTGGGTAACAGAGAGTGAAGCTCGATAAAACTCTTCACTGCGGTGAACAGGCCGTCGCGCAGGCCGCTCTCGTGGGTGCCGCCGTCGTGCGTCGGGATCAGGTTCACGTAGCTTTCACGCACCGGCTGACCGTCTTCGGTGAATGCCACGCACCAGGCAGCGCCCTCGCCCTCGGCAAAATTGTCGCTCTGCGCATCGGCAAAACCTTCGCCTTCAAAGACCGGGATGAGCAGTTCACCTGTGAGGGTCTGGCTCAGGTAGTCGCGCAAACCACCCTTGAAAATCCAGTGCTGAGTTTCTTTCGTTTTCTCGTTGGTCAGCGTGACACTGACCCCTGGCATCAGTACCGCCTTGCTGCGCAGCAGATGTGCCAGAGGAGCCAGCGGCAATGCGACAGTCTCAAAGTATTTTGCATCTGGCCAAACCCGCACCGTGGTACCTGATTTGCGATCTCCCTCCCCTTGCGGGCGTAACTGCAAAGGCTCGATCACGTCGCCGCCGGCAAAAACCAGACGTGCCACCGTGCCTTCGCGGTAAGTCGTGACTTCCAGGCGCGATGCCAGAGCATTGGTCACGCTCACGCCGACGCCATGCAGACCGCCGGAAAAGCTGTAGGCACCGCCCTTGCCCTTGTCAAACTTGCCCCCGGCATGCAGCCGGGTAAAAACCAGTTCAATGACGGGTGCGTTCTCTTCAGGGTGCAGACCGAACGGAATGCCGCGACCGTCATCCTCTATGCTGACCGAGCCGTCGGTATGCACAAGGACCTTGATCTTCCTGCCGTGTCCGGCCAGTGCCTCATCGGCGGCGTTGTCCAGCGCCTCCTGAATCACGTGCAGCGGTGTGTCGGTGCGCGTGTACATGCCCGGGCGCTGCTTGACCGGCTCCAGCCCCTTGAGGACGCGGATCGACGCTTCTGAATAGACGGGAATTGATTTGACTGCCATAGGCGCCGGATTGTATGCCGAAATCACAATTCCGCTGTATAAAACAACAGCCTGCTACAGACCCAGGGTTGAGGCCGGAAAACCGACCGAACTGTTGCCAATTTTCTCGTCCAGAAATTCCTTGAGTGCCAGGGCGCGCTCCGGATCCTGGCCGCAAACGCCGGTACTGTGTTGCGTATCCATGCGCCGCATGAACCAGTCCCTGCTCCAGATTGCACTCGGAAAATCAGCGGGCGTACTGGTTCGCAAGACCCGGCAATCGATGATGTGCCCCCATGTTTTTCTCCAGCTGACAAAGCGCGGATGCAAGCGCTGCACGTCGTCATAGCGGCTGGCCAGCAGAATCATGCGCCGCCCGGAAGCGGACCAGGCCTGCAGTGATTCAACCACCACCAGCTCGCGCAAAGGCCAGTCCTCAAACGTAGCATCACTCAGGATCAGCTCCTTCCAGCCTTCACGAGCCGCACAGGCCAGCGCGTCCCGCACCAGTTGAGCAAAGG
>CAZZLB010000320.1:0-4138 GCA_964654655.1 uncultured Rhodoferax sp.
GGCGCTGCCTTTGTACGCGGGCAATATGTTCCGATCGCCCAGGCCAGTATTTCCATCACGGATTGGGGCTTTTTGCGCTCCGACGCCACCTACGATGTGGTGACCGTCTGGGATGGCGCATTCTTCCGGCTCGACGCACATCTGGAACGCTTCCGGCGCAGTTGCCAGCGTTGGCGGATGGATACCGGGCTGACCGACGAACAGATTACCGATGTGTTGGCGCAGTGTGTCCGGCTGAGTGGTTTGCGAGCTTCCTATGTCGAGATGATTTGCACGCGCGGCCAGCCGCCCTGGGGTTCGCGTGATCCGCGTCTGGCGGTCAACCAGTTCTATGCCTTCGCCGTGCCCTTTGTCTGGATTGCCAACGCGCAGCAGCGCGAGCAAGGTCTGCATGTGAAGATCAGCGATGTACAGCGCATCCCTGCGGCGTCGGTGGACCCATCAGCCAAGAATTACCACTGGAATGACCTGACCATGGGTTTGCTTGGGGCGCTGGACGCTGGCGCCGATACGGTGCTGCTGGTCGATGGTCTTGGAAACGTGGTTGAGGGGCCGGGCTTTAACGTGTTTTGCATCAGTGGCGGTGCGCTGGTGACACCCGATCAGGGCATGCTCGAGGGCATATCGCGCCGCACCGTGATCGAGATCGCGCGATCGCTGGGCCTCGAAATCCAGTTGCGGGCCTTGCCGGCGGACGAGCTGCGCAGTGCGCAAGAAGTGCTGCTGTCAAGCTCGGGGGGTGGCGTGCTGCCAGTGACCCGGGTGGACCAGCAGGCCATCGGAAATGGTCAACCGGGTCCGATCACGCGACAGTTGGTGCAGACCTACTGGGCCTGGCATGGCGACCCTGCGTACAGCCGGGCGATCGACTACACGCTGTAGGGTTTCAGGCCAGTGCCTTGTAGAGCATGTAGGCGGCCAGCAAATACAGGATGCTGGCAAAAACCCGCTTGAGTTGCTTGACCGGCAACTTGTGTGCGGCACGCGCGCCGAGTGGCGCTGTGATCACGCTGCAACTGGCAATCACCACCAGCGCGGGCAGCCAGATATAGCCGAACGAGTAGGGCGGCAGGTTCTGTACGCTCTGGCCGGCGATGACGTAGCCGATGACGTTGGCCAGCGCAATCGGAAAACCCAGTGCCGCCGACGTGGCCACCGCATTGTGTATGGCGACGTTGCACCAGGTCATGAAGGGCACGCTGATAAAGCCGCCGCCTGCACCCACCAGACCGGACAGAAAACCGATCGCCCCGCCAGAGAGCATCAGGCCGGCAGTACCAGGTACCTGACGCGTCGGCGCCGGCTTCTTGTCGAGAAACATCTGGGTTGCGGAAAAGCCCACAAAGAGGGCGAAGAACAGGGCCAGTGATGTGCCCTTGAGCATGGCGAAGACGCCCATGCTGGCGAGCGCGCCGCCCAGCACAATGCCCGGCGCCAGACCCTTCACCAGTTCCCAGCGCACGGCACCGCGCTTGTGGTGCGCACGCACGCTGGAGATGGAAGTGAAGATGATGGTCGCCATCGAAGTTGCAATCGCCATCTTGACGCTCAGGTCCGCGCCAACCGATCTGGCAGAAAGAATCAGCGTGATGAAAGGAACCATCAGCATGCCACCGCCAATGCCCAGCAGGCCGGCCAAAAAGCCGGTGCCCAGGCCCAGCGCAGCAAGTTCAAGGATCAGCAGGGGTTCGAGGTTCATTGGAGTCGGTGCCAGGTAGGTGTCTGCAAGTGCCACCGGACCGGCATCCTGAACACTGGGTTCAGGTGGGCGAGGTCAGCTGCTCATTGGGTTCATCTGACGCGAGATGATCACGCTTGAACAGCGATGTTCCAGGCCCGGGCTCTATGAGCATTGGTTCAAGGAAATATACAGCCCGGCGTGCACTGCAGACGAGTCGGATTGTAGGCGCTGCTTGGCCTTGCTGCAGGCCGGAAATTTGTCTCAGAGCAGCCGGCCGTCGTCAGCGAGTGCGACATCAAGCCGTTGTATCAAAGTGGCCAGGGCTGAATCATGCCCTGCCGTGGTCGTGCTGCCTTCGGCCACAGGCGCTGGTGTGCTCTGGTCTGTCAGGTCAAAGGCCAGATTCAGTGCGGCCAGCACTGCAATGCGGTCGCGCGCCTTGATCTTGCCGCCATCGCGGATCTTGCACATCGCGCTGTCCACGCGCTCAACCGCTTGCAGCAATTGCTGATCGCCGCCTTCGGGGCAGCCCAGCAGATAGCTCTGTCCCATGATTTGTACTTCAAGCTGTTTCATGCTGTGCTTTATGGCTTGGTGGTCGCGTTGGCTTCGGGCAGGCGTTCGAGCAGCGCGTCCACGCGGGCACGCGCCGCACCGAGCCGGGACTTCAGCGAGTCACGTTCCTGCGTCAGCGCATCGACCTGTGCGGCCAGCAGGACGTTGGTGCGTTGCACTTCCTGGTAGCGCAAAAGCAGGCGCTCCACGCGCTCGGAAATTTGGTCGATTTGGGACGGGTTCGCCATAGGGTGCCATTGTAGGGTTTGTGTAAAGCAATCGGCGGTAGAATCCGGCCGTTGGTGCTCGCGGTGTGGTTCACACGCTGCAGTTCAACGGGAAGCAGGAGGGTTTGTGTTGAGCACAGCCTAACCTGCGCTGCCCCCGCAACGGTAAGTGGACGAATCGTTTTGATTCTGCTTCCATCAAGGCCACTGAGCGTTTTGAACACGCGCTTGGGAAGGCGATGGAGGTTGGTCCACCAGCCCGGATACCGGCCAACACGGTGGTTGCACGCCTGGCGCGCAACCGTAATGCCCAAGCACTGTCGGGGACGACGGTGAGGGTTGTTTGTTGATCCATTCTCTTCATGAAAAATTGTTTTCCGTACAAGCGCCTGCTGGTCGTGGCTTTGCCGCTGTCCGCGTCTTTCGCAGTTCCTGCTCAAACTGCTGTCAAGACGGTTGAGCTCCAGCAAACCGTGGTCACAGCGAGCCGCTCCGAGCAACTTCTGACAGACGCCTTGCCGCATACCACAGTGCTCGGGCGCGACCTGATCGAGCGCTCGCAGGCGGTCGATTTACCGAGCTTGCTGGCCAGTGAAGCCGGCTTTCAATTTACCCAGAACGGCGGCCACGGTACAGCGGCCAGCCTGTTTCTGCGTGGTAGCGCGGCGCTGCAGGTGCTGGTGCTGATCGACGGTGTGCCACTGACCAAGCAGGACAGCACCGGCAGTGTCAGCCTGGAGCACATCATGCTCGACCAGGTCGAGCGTGTCGAGGTGGTGCGTGGCAACGTTTCGGCCATCTACGGCAGCGGCGCCGTGGGCGGCGTGATCCAGATTTTCATGCGCAAGGGGCAGGGCGCGGCGAAGGCCTTTGCCTCAGCGGAAGTTGGCTCCTACGGCAGCACCCGAGCGTCTGCGGGTGTGAGTGGCCAGAGTGGTGAGACCAGCTACTTTGTCGGTTTTGGGCGTACCGCCACCAAGGGCTTTTCGGCCATGAACACCAGCCAGTATCCCAACGAGAACCCTGATGCTGATGGTTACCGCAACAGCAACTTCAATCTGGGTCTGAGCCACACACTCGCACCCGGGCACACGCTGGGTCTGAGAGCGCAGGGCAGCGATGGCCAGTTCGATACCGATGGCGGTGGTTTTGGTAACGCAACAGATGTCTACAAGGGCGCCAGCAAACTCGCCACTTGGTCGCTCTACAGCAGCAACCAGCTGACGCGGGACTGGCTCAGTACGGTCAGCTTCAGTCAGGGCCGTGAACGCTCCATTTATGACGCCAGCCAGAGCGCTTTTCCTTACGACAGCGAAGCGCTGACGCGCAGCCGCACCCTCCACTGGAGCAATGCTGTCACGCTGGGCAACTGGCTGCTGACGGCGGGCGTCGAGTCGCAACGTCAGTCGGTGGACACGAACGACAGTTACGCCACGCAACTCAGTCGCGAGCGCGGGCTGACGTCCCTGTTTGCCGGTTTGACGGGGGCGTTGGGCGCGCATTCGATGCAACTGAATTTGCGGCGCGACAACGCCGAAGGCCTGCCTGTCGAAACCACAGGTTATCTCGGTTACGGCTACCAGTTGCAGCCGGCCTGGAAGCTGATCGCCAGCGCCTCTTCGGCTTTCAACCTGCCGCCGCTGGGCTATCTGTACGACCCGTTCTCGGGCAATCC
>CAZZLB010000321.1:0-4109 GCA_964654655.1 uncultured Rhodoferax sp.
GGGCATCAGGCGATTGGCGCTGCGTTTGGCGCGAAGATTGTGCGCGCACAGCAGTTGATGCATGGCAAAACGAGTGTCATCAGCACGACGCAAGAGGGGGTGTTTGCCGGGCTGCCAGCGCAGTTCACGGTCAATCGTTATCACTCGCTGGCCATCGAGCGTTCGAGCTGTCCGTCATGCCTGAAGGTGACCGCCTGGACCGAGGACGGTGAGATCATGGCGGTCAGGCATGCCACACTGGCCGTGGAGGGCGTGCAGTTTCATCCCGAAAGCATACTCACCGAACATGGCTATGCGATGTTAAGGAATTTTCTTCTATGAAAGTCGATCTGCGAAGTGACACCGTGACGCAGCCTGTGCAGGGCATGCTTGACGCGATGATGGATGCCCCGCTGGGCGATGACGTTTACGCCGACGACCCCAGCGTGAATGCATTGCAGGACAAGATCGCCTCACTGCTGGGTTTTGAAGCCGCCTTGTTCATGCCGACCGGTACGCAAAGCAATCTGTGCGCGATTCTGTCGCACTGTCAGCGCGGTGATGAATACATCGTGGGGCAGATGGCACATTGTTACCGCTGGGAGGGCGGCGGTGCGGCGGTCTTCGGCAGTGTCCAGCCGCAGCCCCTGAGCCATCAGAGTGACGGAACCTTTTTGCTGCACGAGATTGAAGCCGCCATCAAGCCCGACGACGCGCACCATGCACGAACCCGTTTGCTGGCGCTGGAAAACACTTTTGGTGGCAAGTTGCTGCCAATGAATTATGTGCAGCAGGCGACAGAGCTTGCGAGAAACAAGGGTCTGGCCCGGCATCTGGACGGCGCACGCTTGTTCAACGCAGCGGTAGCGCAGGCGCAACTCGTTGCTGACAAGTCGGGTGACAACATTCTGCTTGAAGCGCGTCGCATTGCGCAGTGCTTTGACAGCGTTTCCGTCTGCTTCAGCAAGGGGCTGGGTGCGCCAGCCGGATCTGCACTGTGCGGCAGCCGCGAGTTGATCTCTCGCGCTCACCGGATCCGCAAAATGGCTGGTGGCGGTATGCGCCAAGCCGGCTTGCTGGCTGCCGCGGCATCCTACGCGTTGGATCATCATGTGGCGCGACTCGCGCAAGACCACCTGCTGGCCCGGCGTCTGGCTGAAGGTCTGTGTGGCATCAATGGTTTGCTGGTGGAGCCGCCGCAGTCCAATATGGTTTTTGTTGAACTGGCGGGCCAGGCCAGAGCCAGAGCGGCCGAGCTGCTGCCCTTTCTCGCAGCGCGCGGCGTGCTGGCCAGTGGCCTGTACCGGCTGCGTTTTGTCACCCATCTGGATGTGGACGCGGCTGGCGTGGAGCACGCGCTGAGCGCCATGCACGAATTTTTTGCCGTTTGAGTTTCACGACGTTTACGGAATTGCCCTACAAGGAACATCATGCCCACGAGCAACAAGATCAATCCGCAAGAAGCCCTGCTGCGCACCATCGAGCACCGGGAAATTTTCCACGACGAGATGCTGCACATCGTGCGCAGAATCATGAGTGGCGAGTTGTCTCCGGTCATGATGGCCGCGCTGATCACGGGCTTGCGCGTCAAGAAAGAGACGATCGGCGAAATCACCGCCGCCGCCGAGGTCATGCGCGAGTTTTCAACCAAGGTGCATGTGGCAGACAAGATGCATCTGGTGGACATCGTGGGCACCGGCGGTGACGGCTCGAACACATTCAATATTTCGACCTGTTCCATGTTTGTAGCGGCCGCGGCGGGAGCCAAGGTGAGCAAGCATGGTGGGCGCGGAGTCAGCAGCAAGAGCGGCAGTGCAGATGTGATGGAATCCCTGGGAATAAATATCCAGCTTTCGCCACAGGATATTGCCCGCTGCATCGAGCAGGTGGGCGTCGGCTTCATGTTCGCACCCAATCATCATCCGGCCATGAAGAATGTGGCACCGGTGCGCAAGGAACTCGGCATCAAGACCATTTTCAATCTGCTCGGGCCTTTGACCAACCCGGCCGGTGCACCCAATATCCTGATGGGTGTGTTTCACCCCGATCTGGTCGGTATTCAGGTGCGCGCATTGCAGCGCCTGGGCGCCGAGCATGCGGTGGTGGTGTATGGCAAGGACGGCATGGACGAAGTCAGCCTGGGTGCTGCCACGCTGGTAGGTGAACTACAGAACGGCGAGATCTCCGAGTACGAAATACATCCGGAGGATTTCGGCATGCTGATGGCCAGCAACCGTGCGCTCAAGGTCGAAACCGCTGAGCAGTCGAAGGACATGCTGTTGGGGGTGCTGGACAACGTGCCTGGCGCTGCCAAAGACATTGTGATCCTGAACGCGGGCGTCGCGCTGTATGCGGCCAACGTGGTTGACTCGATGGCTGACGGGATAGCGCGTGCCAGGGTGGCGATTGAATCTGGCGCAGCCAGAACCAAATTGTCACAATTGGTCGAATTCTCCCAGCAGGCCAAAGGTGATGCTAAATGACTGACATCCTGAGCCAGATTGTTGCCGTCAAGCGACAGGAGGTCGCAGAGGCTCTCAAGCGCAAGTCGCTGGCGGCGATGCGCGCCGACGCCGAATCGCGGGTTTTGACGCGTGATTTTCATGGAGCGATGAAGATGAAGATCAGCGCCGGCAAGCCGGCGGTGATCGCCGAGATCAAGAAGGCAAGTCCGTCCAAAGGGCTGTTGCGCGAAGATTTTGTTGCCGCCGACATCGCCCAAAGTTACGCCGAAAATGGCGCCGCCTGTTTGTCAGTGCTTACTGACAGACAATTTTTTCAAGGTGGCGCGGATTACCTCAAGCAGGCAAGGGCCTCCTGCCCCTTGCCGGTGTTGCGCAAGGATTTCATGGTTGATGCCTACCAGATCTACGAATCACGCGCCATGGGTGCTGACGCAGTGCTGCTGATCGCCGCGATTCTGGATGATGCGCAATTGAAGGACTTTGAGGCGGCGGCGCGCAGTCTGGACATGGCGGTGCTGGTCGAGGTGCACGATGCGCAGGAACTGGCGCGTGCCTTGCAGCTGAAAACGCCGCTGATCGGCATCAATAACCGCAATCTGAAGAGCTTTGAAGTGTCGCTGGATACCACTTTGTCCTTGATGCGCGGGGTGCCGCAGGAGCGATTGCTGGTTTCGGAAAGTGGCATCCACAGCCGCGACGATGTATTGCGCCTGGGCGCTGCCGGCATCAACGCCTTTCTGGTGGGCGAAGCTTTCATGCGCGCGGCCGACCCGGGACAGGCGCTGGCCGCCTTGTTTGCTTGACATCATGTCCGGGGGCACAGCAGCGCCATCAGACTCCAACCCCGCCGGGCTGGACTCGGCCGCAGAGTTGGTGGTTGACCAGCTGACGACGGCCGATCCATCCCGTTGGCCGGTGGCGCCGGGTTGGCAAGCGCTGGTGACCGAATTTTTCCAGTCCGATAGGGGGCGGGGCTTGCTGACCTTCCTGGAGCAGAGATTGCAGGCTGGCGCTGCGGTATTTCCGCCACAACCGCTGCGTGCCCTGCAACTGACGCCTCCCGAATCGGTGCGCGTGGTGATCCTTGGCCAGGATCCATACCACGGGCGGGGTCAGGCCGAGGGGTTGGCATTTTCTGTCGCCCCCGGCGCACCCATGCCGCCCTCGTTGCGCAATATCTTCACCGAGTTGCGACGCGATTTGGGCACGGCATTGCCGGCCTTTCCCGAACCAGGTGGCAGCCTGGTGCGCTGGGCGCGCCAGGGGGTGTTGCTGCTCAATACCTGCTTGAGCGTGGAAGAGGGGCAGCCGGCCAGCCATTCGGGGCGTGGCTGGGAGTTGTTGACAGACGCCGTGATTCGCAAAGTATCGCAAGACGCCGCACCGGCGGTGTTCATGCTGTGGGGCGCGCATGCGCAGACCAAGCGTGCCTTGATCGATTCGTCGCGCCATCTGGTACTGCTGGCCAATCATCCTTCGCCACTCTCGGCACTGCGCCCTCCGGCGCCGTTCATCGGCTGTGGGCATTTCTCGCGGGCACGCGCCTGGCGCGACGAACATCGGTGACAGTACCAGAACTTCGTGGCATAATGCCAGGCTCACTTGAGGAGAGGTGGCCGAGTGGTTAATGGCAGCAGACTGTAAATCTGCCCTCTTACGAGTACG
>CAZZLB010000322.1:0-4108 GCA_964654655.1 uncultured Rhodoferax sp.
GCGACAGCATGTAGAAACCGTCAGATGCAATGTCGTGGGTCGCCGCACTGAAGGCCAGCAGCCAGAAAAAAGCCAGCGTCATCTGGAAATAGCCGGCCATGGGAATCACCATTGCAAGCAGAGCGAAGGTTGACCCAAGCAGCAACTGCATGGTGAGTATCCACCAGCGTTTGGTCCTGAGCATGTCAACAAAGGGTGACCACAGAGGCTTGATGACAAACGGCAAATACAACCAGCTGGTGTACAGCGCAATGTCGGTGTTGGAGATGCCCATGTTCTTGTAGAAGACGACCGACATCGTCATTACCGCGACGTAGGGCAGACCCTGCGCAAAATAGAGCGATGGCACCCACCACCAGACTGCTCTTGACGCTTTGTCTACTTCTTGCATCCGACGTTTATAGTTGAATTCCGGTCAAAAATTCGCGCTGGAATAAAGTAAGCTGTGCAGCGCATCCCCAAGAGCAGACCCAAACCCCCATGTTGAAGACGGAAACACCCAGCGCAGCGCACACAACACTGGATCAATATCCGACGGAGCAGTTGATTCATGCCCTGGTGGACGATCAGTTCAACGCCGTTGAGGCGGTGCGCGCAGCCAGCGCCCAATTAGCGCAAGCGGTTGACGCGGCTGCGGCGCGCCTGGTGAAGGGCGGGCGCCTGATTTACGTTGGCGCCGGCACATCGGGCCGCCTGGGTCTGCTCGACAGCGTGGAGTTGTACCCCCCGTTCTCCTGGCCCAGGGAGCGGGCCGTCGCGTTGCTGGCCGGTGGTCCCTCTGCGGTTTATCAAGCTGTTGAAGGCGCCGAGGACAACTTCGAGCAAGGCTCCATCGACATCAGGACAGCTGGCCTCAAGACGCTGGACGTTGTGATTCTGCTCGCCGCATCGGGCAATACACCCTACGCCATGGGGGCTCTTGCGGCAGCCCGCTCAGTTGGCGCCTTGAGCATTGGCATCGCCAACAACACGCTGGCGCCACTGAGTGCGCAGGCCGACATCGGCATCACGCTGGACACCGGAGCCGAACTCATCTCCGGCAGTACGCGCCTCAAGGCAGGCACTTCGCAAAAGATCGCGCTGAACACTTTTTCCAGCGCCGTGATGGTGCGTCTGCACAAGGTCTATGGTAATTTGATGGTGGACCTGAAACCAACCAACGCCAAGCTGCTTCGGCGCGCCATCGCCTTGACCGCTCTGGTCAGTGGCGCCAGCGAGGAATTGGCGGGCGCAACACTGAAGGACTGCGGGTTACAGGTCAAGGTGGCCATCGTGGCGCTCAAGAACAAGGTCAGTGCCGAGCAGGCCAGGGAACTGCTGGCCAATGCCGGTGACAACCTGAGACTGGCCATCGGGGAGCCATGATTTCGAACCGACTGCTCTCGCTCGATGCCTTTCGCGGCTTCACGATTGCAGCCATGTTGCTGGTCAACAATCCGGGTGATTGGGGCCATCTGTATTCACAGCTCGCACATGCCAAGTGGAACGGCTGGACGTTTACAGACTGGATATTTCCCTTCTTCCTGTTCATCTGCGGTGTCTCGCTCACGCTGTCCCTAAACCGTCAAACCCAGGCCGGCGCCGCGCCGGCCGCTCTGCTGTTGAAACTCGGCAAGCGTGCCGCCATCGTGTTCCTGATCGGGCTGGCACTGAACCTCTATCCAATCTTTGATTTCAGTACCGTGCGGATTCCAGGTGTGTTGCAGCGCATTGCTCTGTGCACGCTGCTGGCCGGCCCCATCGTCCTGTGCTTCAACTGGCGCCAGCAATGCGTTTGGGTCGTGATGCTGTTTGCCCTCTACAGCGTATTGATGCTGCTGGTACCGGTGCCCGACGCTGCGGGTGTTATCGGCATTGGTGTTCTGGAACCCGGGCGCGATGTTGGCGCCTTTTTGGATCGCTGGCTGCTCAGCGGCCATCTGTGGGCCGCGTCCCGCACCTGGGACCCCGAGGGGCTGGTCAGCACCTTGCCCGCCCTTGGTAATCTGCTGCTGGGCGTTCTGGCGGGACGCTGGATTGAGCAGCCATTGGCAAAGGCGGAAAAAACGGTGTGGCTTCTGATTGCAGGGCTGGCTTGCCTGTGGCTGGGCACGGTGCTCGACGCCACTTTCATGCCAATCAACAAGAGCCTGTGGACTGTGTCCTACGCCATCTTCATGAACGGCTGGGCGCTCATCGTGTTTGGCATCTTCTACTGGTTGCTCGATGCAAGCCCTTCCCTGGCGCTGCAACGGCGCAGCGCCCGACTGCTTCATCCCTGTGTCATCTATGGCATGAATTCGCTGTTCATCTTCGCCCTCTCCGGTGTGATTGCGAAGACCCTGCTGCTCATCAAAATCACCTGGATCGACGGCAGCCTGCT
Organism: uncultured Rhodoferax sp.; assembly: GCA_964654655.1. Classification (GTDB taxonomy): domain Bacteria; phylum Pseudomonadota; class Gammaproteobacteria; order Burkholderiales; family Burkholderiaceae_C; genus Rhodoferax. Next base: position 2,363 of record CAZZLB010000322.1, read on the forward strand.
GTCTCTCAAGGCGATCCTGTACACCGCCATTCAGTCACTGCCACTGCAGGCAGTCAACACATCACTGCTTTATGCAACGCTCTTCAACAGCTTCATGTTTTGCATTGCCTGGCTGATGTGGCGTCAACGCTGGTTTGTAAAGGTCTGATGATGCTCAGACGGACCGCACTGACTTCTTCGCTTCTGCTGTTGGGTTGCGCCGTCAACCTGACTCCCGACGAACCCGTTGCGGAAAATCCACCGCCTGCACCACGCGAGTTTCGCGCCGCCTGGGTGGCGAGTGTTGCCAACATCGACTGGCCGAGTCGCTCCAACCTGACGGTAGAGCAGCAACAGGCGGAAATCGTGCTCATGCTCGATCAGGCCAAGGCCTTGAATCTCAACGCCATCGTGTTGCAGGTGCGTCCAGCGGCAGATGCTCTCTACCCTTCCGCCCTGGAGCCGTGGTCGGAATACCTGACGGGTCGCCAGGGCAAGGCTCCCGAGCCTTTTTATGACCCGCTGAAAATGTGGATCGAGGAGGCGCACCTTCGTGGCATCGAGTTGCATGCCTGGCTCAACCCGTATCGCGCCCGCCATCCCAGTGCCAAATCGGCTTTGGCGAGCAATCACATTGCCAACACCCATCCCTGGGCAGTCAAGCAGTACAGCGATATGCTGTGGATGGATCCGGCAGAGCCGGCCGCAGTGACACGGACTCTGGACGTGGTGGCCGATCTGGTGCGCCGTTATGACGTTGACGGCATCCACATTGACGACTACTTTTATCCTTATCCGGCGCCTGCAGGAAACGGAACTGAACTCGAATTTCCGGACCAGCCAGCGTGGCAGCGCTACCTGTCCGCCAAGGGCCAGTCTGCGCGAGCCGACTGGCGACGCGAACAGGTGAACAACTTGATCGAGCAGATGTACCGCGTCATCCACCAGGAAAAAGCCTGGGTCCGCTTTGGCATCAGCCCCTTTGGTCTGGGCCGACCGGCGCGTCGCCCTCCGGGCATTAGCGGCTTCAGCCAGTACGACAAGCTCTATGCCGATGCCGAGCTTTGGCTGAGCAAAGGCTGGCTCGACTATCTGGCACCGCAACTGTATTGGCCGATCGATCAGGCGCAGCAGGCCTTCCCGGTGCTGCTGGAGACCTGGGCACGGGAGAATACGCAGTCACGCCACCTCTGGCCGGGGCTCTTCACCAGCCGCATCGACAAGTCTTCAAAGTCATGGCAGCCGGAAGAAATTGCACGCCAGATCGGTCTGACCCGCGAGCACGCTGGTGCCGGTGGCCATATTCACTTCAGCATGATCGCCTTGCTGCAGGATCGCCGCGGCATTGCGAGCCTCCTGAAGGCCGGCCCCTACGCCACGGCGGCGCTGGTGCCTCCAACACCCTGGCTTGGAGCGCAGGTACCTGATGCTCCCCGCCTTTCGCTGCGACACGCAGACAGTCCCAGCGCACCGGAGCACGTGCACATCGAAACGGCCAACGACACCTCCGTCAACCGGTTCTCTATCTGGACCAGGTACGGTTCCAAGTGGATGTTTGCCGTGCAGGCGGCAAGCCGGACAGAGATCACCCTGGAAACCGATCCGACGCTCGGCAAGCCCGACGCCATCGTCGTCAGCTGTGTCAATCACCTTGGAATTGAAAGCGCGCTCAGTCGTCTGCAGTTGGTGCCTTGATCGTCATCGCGAGCGATGTGCGGCGATCCATGACTTCGGGCCGCATGGATTGCCGCGTCGCTACGCCCCTCG
>CAZZLB010000323.1:0-4103 GCA_964654655.1 uncultured Rhodoferax sp.
GGCGCAGCAGGCTGAGGAATACGGCTCGCACGACAAGACCTTCGAGATCCCGGAAGACGGTGTGGCCAACGTTACCGATCTGGCGACCGGCGAAGTGCTCTTGACACAGAACGTGGAGCAGGGCGACATCTGGCGCACCTGCCAGGCCAAGGACGCTGCGATCCGCGACTGGGTCAAACTGGCGGTCACGCGTGCCCGCAATTCCGGCATGCCGGCCGTTTTCTGGCTGGATCCGTATCGTCCGCACGAAAACGAGCTGATCAAGAAAGTCAAGGTCTACCTCAAGGACCACGACACCAGCGGCCTGGACATCCAGATCATGTCGCAGGTGCGCGCCATCCGTTACACCATGGAGCGTGCGATCCGCGGACTGGACACAATCTCGGTCACCGGCAACATCCTGCGCGACTACCTGACCGATCTGTTCCCGATCATGGAACTCGGTACCAGCGCCAAAATGCTCTCCATCGTGCCGCTGATGGCAGGTGGTGGCATGTATGAAACCGGTGCCGGCGGTTCTGCTCCCAAGCACGTACAGCAACTGGTGGAAGAAAACCATCTGCGCTGGGATTCGCTGGGTGAATTCCTGGCGCTGGCGGTCAGCCTGGAAGATCTGGGCATCAAGACCGGTAATGAAAAGGCAAAGATCCTGGCCAGGACGCTGGACGCCGCGACCGGCAAACTGCTCGACAACAACAAGGGACCGTCACCGAAGACCGGTCAGCTTGACAACCGTGGCAGCCAGTTTTACCTTGCCATGTACTGGGCACAGGAATTGGCTGCGCAGACCCAGGACAAGGACTTGCAGGCACACTTTGCGCCCCTGGCCAAATCGCTTGCCGATAGCGAGCAAAGGATCACGGAAGAATTGAAGGCGGTGCAAGGCAAGCCTGCAGACATTGGCGGCTACTTCCTTGTGGACAAGAAGAAGGTGACCGGCGTGATGCGCCCCAGCCCTACGTTCAATGCACTGTTTCCGGAAGTGGCGGCCTGATCAGGACCTGCATCCTCTGACTCCGGCCGTCAAGGCTCGCGAGGAATAACCCCCAATGCGTCGAGCACCTTTGGGGGTTTTTGTTGCGTATCACTGGTGTCGGGAATGGGGTATGCTTTTCCCATTGCCATTACTGAACAAATCATGACAACACTCAGCGTCAAGCAAATACTCGGTGCCCAGGCGCCAGTTGACACACCGGTTACTGTCAAGGGCTGGGTGCGCACGCGCCGTGATTCCAAGGCCGGAATTTCTTTCGTGAACCTGTCGGACGGGTCGTGTTTTCACCCGATCCAGGTGGTGGCGCCAAGCACACTGACCAATTACAGCGACGAGATAGTGCGTTTGACTGCTGGTTGTTCCATAGAGGCCACGGGGCAGATAGTGCCGTCACCCGCCAAGGGGCAACCGTTTGAGATGCAGGCGACGTCGATCAAAGTCACGGGGTGGGTGGATGATCCCGATACCTATCCAATCCAACCCAAGGCGCACAGCATGGAGTACCTGCGCGAAGTGGCGCATCTGCGCGCGCGTACCAATGTGATCGGGGCCGTCACGCGCCTGCGCCATACGGTGGCTCAGGCGATCCACCGCTTCTTCCATGAGCGTGAATTTTTCTGGGTCAATACGCCCATCATTACGGCGTCCGACGCCGAAGGCGCTGGCGAGCTTTTTCGCGTATCCACGCTGGACCTGGCCAACTTGCCGCGCACTGCGGCGGGCAAGATTGATTTTTCCAAGGACTTTTTTGGTCGAGAGGCTTTCCTGACCGTGTCGGGCCAGTTGAATGTCGAAACCTACTGCATGGCGCTGTCCAAGGTGTACACCTTCGGGCCGACCTTCAGAGCGGAGAACTCCAATACCAGCCGCCATCTGGCGGAATTCTGGATGATTGAGCCTGAGATCGCCTTTGCCGATCTGGCGGATGATGCGGCACTGGCCGAGGCATTGCTGAAATTTGTCTTCAAGGCAGTGCTTGCCGAGCGCGCCGACGACATGGAGTTTTTCGACGAACGTATCGAAAAAGGCGTGATTGCCAAGTTGCAGGCCATGATTGACTGCAACTTCGTGCGCATGGACTACACGGACGCCATCAAGATTCTGGAGAACGCCAAGGAGAGATTCGAATACCCGGTGAAGTGGGGCATTGATCTGCAAAGCGAGCATGAGCGCTTTCTGGCCGAGAAGCACGTTCACGGGCCACTCGTGCTGATGAATTACCCCAAGGACATCAAGGCTTTTTACATGCGCCTCAACGATGACGGCAGGACTGTGGCGGCAATGGATGTGCTGGCACCCGGTATTGGCGAAATCATTGGCGGCTCCCAGCGCGAAGAGCGGCTCGACGTGCTCGATGGGCGCATGATTGAAGTGGGACTGGACCCCGCGCACTACGGCTGGTACCGCGATCTGCGCCGCTACGGCACAGTGCCGCATGCCGGCTTTGGGCTGGGGTTCGAGCGCACCATTTCCTACATTTCAGGCTTGTCCAATGTGCGTGATGTGATTCCGTTCCCGCGCACCCCCGGCAACGCCAGGTATTGATATTCAGTGTGCAGCGACGATCTATAGAATGAAAGCATGGCAAGCAAACCTCCTGTAACACCTCCAGTCAAACCGATACGTCTGCCAATTGCTGACGACGGCGGCTCGGTCGTGCTGGAGCGGCGCACGCAAAAGGTCAAGCCGCCGCAGATGTACGAGGTGGTCATGCTCAACGATGACTACACGCCAATGGAATTTGTCGTGGTCGTGATTCAGGAGTTTTTTGGCAAGGACCTGGAGGCGGCGACCAGAATCATGCTGAAGATTCACCTGGACGGCAAGGGCGTGTGTGGCGTCTATTCAAAGGATGTGGCCGCGACCAAGGTCGATCAGGTGCTGGATGCGGCTGCCAAGGCGGGTCATCCCCTGCAATGTGTCAGCCAGCCGCTTGAATAATACGGCGGCGAACCCATGGTATTGAATTCGGATTACAGTTAAACATCAAAGCAAGGCTCATAAGGAAATCACATGATTGCCCAGGAACTGGAAGTAAGCCTGCATATGGCGTTCGTTGAGGCGCGCCAGCAGCGCCATGAGTTCATCACGGTGGAACACCTGCTGCTCGCCCTGCTGGACAACCCCAGCGCGGCTGAAGTGCTGCGGGCCTGCTCTGCCAATGTTGACGATTTGCGCAAATCCCTGTCCAACTTCATCAAGGACAATACGCCTCAGGTGGCGGGTCTGGACGATGTGGATACGCAACCGACGCTGGGCTTCCAGCGTGTGATTCAGCGCGCCATCATGCACGTCCAATCCACTGGCAGTGGCAAGAAGGAAGTGACCGGTGCCAATGTGCTGGTCGCCATCTTTGGCGAAAAGGATTCGCACGCGGTCTATTACCTGCATCAACAAGGCGTAACGCGGCTTGATGTGGTGAACTTTATCGCGCACGGCATCAAGAAAAGTGACCCGGCGGAAAGCGCCAAGTCCAGTGAGACTCCGGCTGAATCCGAAGAGGCGGGCGGTGACAAGAACGAGAAGCAGTCGCCGCTGGAGCAGTACACGCAGAACCTCAATCAGTTGGCCAAGGATGGCAAGATCGACCCGCTGATTGGCCGTGAATACGAAGTTGAGCGCGTTATCCAGATTTTGTGTCGTCGGCGCAAGAACAATCCCTTGCTGGTCGGTGAGGCCGGCGTTGGCAAGACGGCGATTGCCGAAGGCCTGGCATGGCGCATCACGCAAAAAGATGTGCCCGAGATCTTGGCCGAAGCAACCGTCTATTCGCTCGATATGGGTGCCTTGTTGGCGGGCACCAAGTACCGTGGCGACTTTGAGCAACGCCTCAAGGGCGTCTTGAAGTCCTTGAAAGACAAACCGAACGCGGTGCTGTTCATTGACGAAATTCATACCCTGATCGGTGCTGGTGCCGCCTCTGGCGGAACGCTTGATGCTTCCAACCTGCTCAAGCCCGGCTTGAGTTCAGGCGCACTCAAATGCATTGGCGCCACCACCTTTACCGAGTACCGCGGCATTTTCGAGAAAGATGCGGCGTTGTCACGGCGTTTTCAGAAGGTCGATGTGGTTGAACCGAGCATTGAGCAGACGGTCGAGATCCTCAAAG
>CAZZLB010000324.1:0-4100 GCA_964654655.1 uncultured Rhodoferax sp.
TGGGCTGGGCGATTGTGCTCGGTAGTGGCACTTGGCTGGTCTGCAACTGGTCGCTGCCACGCTATCGGTGGGTGTTTGCCTTCCTGGTCATGCTGTGGACCCTGCTGCCCAACGCTGCCTCGCCCGCATTCTGGTTCGGACTGGCATTTCAAAGTCCCAGCCTGATGAGCGTCGTGCTTTGCATTGCCTGGCTGCTGCCGCGTTCGGGGGGCACGTCGGGTCTGGCGGCGGATTCGCGGGCGCAGAAAATTTTGCTGGTGATGGGCACCGTACTGGGCTGGGTCTTGCTGATCGACACGCTGGCCTGGTTTCCCGTATCGGTTTATGCCTGGGGCTTTGGTTCAGCGGCTGTTGCGCTGGCGCTGCTGGCGGCGGCGCTGCTCTGGCTACTGATCGGGTCCCGGGTGTCCGCTTTGTTGTTGCTTGTACTGGCGCTTTTTGTGCTGACCCGTGCCCCTACCGGCAATCTGTGGGATGCGCTGCTGGACCCGCTGCTGTGGTTGGCGCTGCAACTCGGCTGGTTGCTTAGCCTGGTGCGACCTTACTGGACGTCAAGGCGCTCGTCACCAGCCACTCGCGCCTGAACAGCCAGCGCTCGGGGTACCAGAGATTGCCCGGATGGATTTCGCCACTGCGGTGCCGCCCCTTCACATCCCAACGCCAGCCCAGCACGCGACAATCCGGCGCGCAGGGTGGTGCCAGTTCAGACAGATCCGATTGCAGCCAGATCACGGCATCGTGATTTGATAGCAGCATGCGGAGTTGTTTGGCACCGGAGTTGGACACGGATTGATCCTGCGTGGCGTACGGGACAAAACGGTTACCGGGCAACAGGAATTGAAAGCGCTCGAATTCGCCGTTAAAGCCGTTCGGTACGGCGATCTTTGCGTTTTGCAGTTTGACTTGCACGCTGCTGGCGTACTGACCAGCACTGCCATTCAGGCTCGCTGTGCTCAAGCCAAAGCTGGCGTAAACCGCCAGACACATGGCCAGCGCGCAGGCTCGCGTCCAGGCGGGTTTGAACAAGCCGCCACCGAGCAACAGCAGGCCTGACAGGCCGACCAGCAGCGCCAAGCCAAGTTCCAGGCTGCTGGCGATTCCGAGTCCGTGCTCGGCCCAGGCAATGCGGGTCAGAGCGGCGACCAGAAAGCCGCACAGCAGCAAGGACATGGAAAACCACGCGCGCCCTATTCTCTGCCAGCACAGTGCAAGCAGCATGGCCAGTGCCGGCATGGCTGGGATGACGTAGCGCGCCGAGCGCTGACTCGGCAGCGTGAAGACGATCAACCAGACGACCAGCCAGCTCAGCAGAATGATCATGTGAGCGCTTTGAGGCCCGCTGGACTTTTTGTTAGACACTGAGCGCAGTCCGAGACCGATCAGGCCGAGTACGACAAAGGCCAGCAGCCCGGCATTCTGAACATAGGACAGCAGTTGAGCCCAGATGCTGACGCCGCCACCGAGCAGTGCCACCTGCCAGTAGCCATCAGCGCTGGAAAGTTTGCCGGCGTTTTCGCCGATGACGAACTCCTGCCAGACTGCCGAGGGGTCCGGGTCGAGCACAAACCAGAGGCCAAAGATGCCCAGCGCCACCGCGCTGCTCAGGCCGACCTTCAAACTGATTTGAAATACTGTGCGCCAGTTGAGGGCAGAGGTGCTCAGCAGTTGTGCGAGCCACAAGGTCGCCGCTGCGGGTGCGATCAAGGCAAAGGATTTGTAGGCCAGCCCCAAGCCCAGTGCGACGCCGAAGCCGACATGGGTCAGCCAGGGCAGCACGCTATCTGTCATGCCGGGCTTGACCCGGGATCCATCCAGGCGCGCCCAGAGCAGCCAGAACATCGGAACATTGAGCCAGAAGGTCTCCGGCGCGCTGGTCAGGTAGGTGCGGCCAAAGCGGAAAGTGCAGAAGAAAGCCAGGTACACGCAGGCGGCGATACAGGCACTGCGCAAATTACCGGTGATTCTTCGGACGCTCCAGAGGATGGCGCCTGTGGTCAGCAGGGTGTAGAGCAGGCTTGGCGCGCGCAAGGCTGTCTGGTTCCAGTGCCGGCCCCAGTCACTGGCCAGCATGCCCTGCCAGAACAGCAGGGGCGGCTTGGTGTTGCGCATGTGATCGAGCTCGGACACCAGGGGCAGCCATTGCTGTGATGCGGCGGTCAAGCGGGCAATATGGCTGTAAACCAGTTCGTCGCCGTTGCTCGGAATGTACTGGCCGCCCAAACCAAAGGCATAGATCGCAACCGCCACTGCCAGCAGCGCCAGCCAGGCCAGGGTGCTGGCGTCAAAGCGTTGCGCGGGAACTGGCGAACTCGGGTTCATGGGAGGCGTGGGCGGCGGCGAAAAGTCCAGTGGTCGTTGGCCAGAAAATTGCTCACACTGGCGATCACAATTGCAATCACGTTGGCCAGCAGGTAATGCAGTGCGTGCGAGAGCCACAGCGTCAAACCGTATTGCAGGGCGATGCCGAACCAGGAGGCCAGCGTATAGCGCGCGAACTGACCCAGCCACAGACTGCTCGGCAGATTGACCACTGCGCTGGTAGAGTCTCTCAGCGCATTCTCACGGATGCGGTCGGCCCAGGTCCAGAGCCGGTTCCAGGTGAAGTTATTGACCGTGGCGACCGCGATGGCCAGCGCCAGGGATGCATAGAGCCGACTGCGCGGCGCAGTAATGAAGGCCAGCAAATATTCCTGCGCCAGATACAGGATCACCATGTTGACCACGGTGCCACTGGCACCGACCAGTCCGAACTTGATGTACCTGAAGCCCTTGAGCCACTCGATCAACGCAAACAGACGCTGGCCCATCACGCGCTGCTGCCAGGCTGATTCAGAATGGCCAGCGCCTGCGCCAGTATCGGTGCCGGTGCAATACGTTGCAGGCACTGGTTGTCACCGTCGCAAAAGGTTTCGCGGTGGTTGTAGGCCGACAGACAGGGCGAGCAGGCCAGACCGGATTCAAGCACCTGGGCGCGCGGCCCCAGCGGCCCGTACAGGCGCCCTGTTTCCGGCCCGAAAAACACCATGGTCCGGATTGGCGTCAGACTGGCAAAATGGCCTGGACCACCGTCGTTGGTGATGAGAAGGTCGGCGCCATGGAACAGCATCAGCAGTTCACGAATGCTGCGCGTATAGCCAGTCAGATCGACACAAAGTTCGCTGCCGGTTTGACTTTGCAGTGATGCAGCCAGTGGCGCATCTTCACGCAGACCGATCAGGCCGACGCCGTATCCGGCTCGGCACAGGCCAGCGCTCAGTTCGGCAAAGTGACTGACCGGCCAGGCCCGCTCAGGCAGGATGCCACCACCGGCATAGAGCAGCACCATTTTGCGACCCTGGAGGATCGGGAAGTCGGCGTGCATCCGCCTGCGGTACTCGTTCAACTCTGCGCTCGAAAAAGGTACTGCCAAACCGGTGTCTGACGGCAGTTCACGGATGAGCGCCGACTTGTTTCTCGGCATGCCCGAGGAATCCAGTGCATCAGCGAGTGATAGAAACTGCTTGCTGATGTGCTGGTAGGGGTTGTACGGAATGGCACGGTTGATGAAGCTACCACGGTACAGACCCTCTTGTGTGTGCGGCGTGAAGCCGACTCGCAGGGTGGCACCACTGAGGTAGGACATCAGGGCGCTGATGCGCGAAAACAGTTCGCAGTCAATCACTGCGTCGAGCGGAAGCCGGCGCAACAAGCGGCTGACGCGCCAGATGTCGCCCAGCAGCGCCAGGCCCGAGCTGTCGTCAATCGCATGCAGATGTTCCGGTCGGGCCAGCCCCAGCAGCAGTGAGACTTCCTGGTTCTTCTTCAGCTGCAGCACATGCAGCGTGGCACCGGGGTAGCGCTGGCGCAAGGAAGCGAACATCGGGCCGGCCAGCACGACGCTGCCCATCTCGGACAGCAAAATAATCAGGATGTGACTGGGTTTGTTGCCAAGCTGTGGCGCCGCCTTGCTGGATGCGGACAGCCGGACCCAGATTGAAACTGCAGCGCACAAGAACTGGCCCAGCCAGCGGTCGATCCAGCGTTGTGTCTGCAGTTTCATGCGGCCGGCAGCCTACAGCCCTGCAGCCGAGCGAAGCGCCTGCGCCCTGTCGGTGCGCTCC
>CAZZLB010000325.1:0-4082 GCA_964654655.1 uncultured Rhodoferax sp.
CGTCAGCTACCTGCGCAAGATGCTCGACGTGGTGCTGTTCCCCGAGATCTGGACACTGCGCACCAGCCTGTAGCAAACCCTGCGAGAACTTGAAGGGTGACTGACGTCAGACAGCTCCGGTTGCCGGAAACTCGCGGTTCAGTTATGCCTTTGAGGGTCGGCAATGGGGCGGACAGTTCGTCCAACTGAGCGCCCGTCAACGACCAGAAGCAGACGCCCACTGACACATTTTGAATGTCGCCTTTGGGTTGGCGGAATGGGTACTTGGGAGCTCAACTCGCAACGGTCAGAATCGTTTGCCCGTTTGCGACCAGCTTTTCCACGCCATCTTTGACAGCAAACAAATCACAGGCTGTAAACACTTGGGTCTTCCCTGCTTTGGTGATTTTTGCTCTTGCAAGGAAGATTTCACCGACCGCAGGACGCAAGCAATTGACCGAGAAATTGGATGCCAAGACTTTCGGGCCCGCCACAGTTGCCGCAGCGCAACCACATGCGGTATCGATCAGGCCACCAATCAAAGCAGCATGCAAAAAACTCGAGTATTGGCCCAACTCGTCTTTCCATTTGAGGGCTAGCTCCACATGTCCTTCAACGGCATGTATTACCTCTAGGCCAGCCCACTGATTGAACTGAGCAGTGACGTTGATTTGTCGCAGCAGTTGAAGATGGTCCATTGACGGCTCCTGTACTCATCCCGCTTGGGAAAGGGTTTTGTGCTTGATTGACATTTAAGACGACTGGTCATATTATCCGATCCATGCCTAAGCCTAACGTGCGCGAACAACTGCTGGAAGCTGGACTGCGAACCCTGCATACGCAAGGGTTCAATGGCTGTGCCGTTCAGGACATTACCCAAGCTGCGGGTGTGCCCAAGGGTTCGTTCTACAACCACTTCGAAAGTAAAGAGGCGCTTGCTATGGCGGCGCTGGAAATGTTCTGGGTCAACGGTACAGCCCGGCGTGCCTTGCTGGCCGATGATTCAATTGACCCTGTTGAGCGACTGCGTCAGCATTTTCAAAAGCTCTCGAAAGCTTTGGCCAAAATCAAATACAAGCGCGGCTGCATGATCGGCAACTTAAGCTCAGAAATGTCCGGCAACCCTGAATTCAGGGAACGTCTGTCCAAGATTTATGCAGACTGGAGTCTTGCGCTTGAGCGCTGTATTGAGGATGCGAAGTCTGCGGGCAAGCTCAAAGCTCAAATTCCACCAAAAGCCTTGGCCGCATTTTTGGTAAATGCTTGGGAAGGGGCTGTTCTGCGTTCAAAGGTAGAACTCAACGGATCAGCAATGGAAGACTTCGAGCAAGTCGTATTTGCGGGATTTTTCGCATGAGGGGCTGATGCCCCTTGTTTTTTAATCAAAATCAAGACGACCGGTCATCTCATGAAACTCAACTCCACATTCAAACTTGGTGCGTTGGCACTGTCTCATCGCATCGTGATGCCACCTCTTACCCGCATGCGTGCCGGGGCTGATGGGGTGCCGTCGCCATTTGCTGCCGTCTATTACGCTCAACGGGCAACCCCTGGTGGGTTGATCATTGCCGAGGCCACCCAGATTTCACAACAGGGTCAGGGGTATCCGCAAACACCAGGCATTTATACCGATCAACAGATAGATGGTTGGACTCAGGTGGTGAAGGCAGTCAAAGGAAAAGGCGCTCACTTTGTCTTGCAACTTTGGCATGTGGGTCGCATCTCGCACTCCTCACTGCAAGAAGGTGGCGCATTGCCCGTTGCACCATCAGCCATAGCGCCCAAGGGCAACGCATTCACCAGCACGTTCGGTCGGGTCCCTCATGAAGTGCCACATGCTCTTGAGCAGGATGAAATTAAGGACATCGTGGCCGCGTACAAGCGAGCTGCTGAGAACGCTATGAAGGCAGGCTTTGATGGTGTCGAAATTCATGCCGCCAATGGCTACTTGCTTCAACAGTTCCTCGAAGACAACTCCAATCTGCGCCAAGACATTTACGGGGGCTCCATCGAAAACAGAGCACGCTTGCTGTTTGAGGTCCTGGCAGCCGTGGCGCAAGTCTGGCCGTTGGACCGAATTGGGGTGCGGTTGTCACCGTACAGCGATGTGGGCGATATGGCCGACAGTGATCCTGCGGCGCTCTACACCTACGTGATCACGAAGTTGTCCCAGCAAGGCATCGCTTATTTGGATTTGATCGAGCCACAAGCGCGGGCAGGCTTGACGGCAGAGAAGAACTTGGCTGCCCCCGAATCCGTTTGCACCTTGTTCCGCCCAATGTTTACCGGCCCGTTGATTGCTTCAGGTGGATTTACAGCGCAGACAGCCGAGGCCGCTCTGAATGCAGGCATCGCTGACTTGGTGGGATTTGGCCGCATGTTCATTGCCAACCCTGACTTGCCTAAACGGCTGGTTTCAGGTGCGGCGCTCAATGAACCCAATCCAAAGACCATTTATGGCGGCGGTGAAGCCGGGTACACAGATTACGAATTTCTTGATGGGCAAACGGCCTGAGAAAGAAGCAACACGTTTCATCGAACGCAACCTTAGGAGACCATAAATGACTGAACACATCAAGATCGAACAGCAAGACGGCGTACTGGAAATCATATTTGCCAGACCCGATAAAAAGAACGCCCTGACCAACGACATGTACCGCGCAGCGCGTGCAGCGCTGGAAAGTGCCCGGCACGACAAATCCATTCGCGCCGTTCTCATTGGTGCAGAGGGAAATGCCTTCACGGCTGGCAACGACCTGGGTGATTTTGCGAATGTGTCGTCAGGTAAAGGTGGGGAGCCTCAGGCGGGGTCGTTTATTCAAACCATTGGTCAATTTGAAAAACCCATCGTTGCAGCTGTGCCCGGAATCGCTGTCGGTGTGGGAACCACCATGCTGCTGCACTGCGACCTGGTGTATGTGGCCGACACAGCCAAGCTCACAGCGCCTTTTGTAAATTTGGCGCTGGTGCCAGAAGCTGCATCCAGCATGCTGATGCCAGCTCGCATTGGGTATGTCAAAGCATTTGCAGCATTTGCACTGGGTGAGAGCATCAGCGGCCCAGAGGCCGTGGCACTGGGGTTGGCAAACAAAGCACTGCCGCTAGATGAAGTCCTACCTGCGGCACGCAGTGCAGCCCAAACCTTGGCCAAAAAGCCCGCAGGCTCACTCGTGGCGACAAAAAAACTGATGCGCGATGCCGAAACGATCCTGGCACGGATGAAGCAGGAGAGCGCAATCTTTGGTGAACGGCTCAAGAGTGACGAAGCACGGGAGGCCTTCAGTGCCTTTGCAGAACGTCGTCAACCCGATTTCACCAAATTTGCCTCCTGATTGGAGAACGCCATGAGCAACATCACTTCTGAGATGACCCCATTTTCGGTTTTGACAGCCGCGATGGAGCAAGACAACGGGAATCACAACATCGTTCTGCCAGCCGATTGGTTACAGGGGCGCACAGCCTACGGTGGTCTGTCGGCGGCTCTGTGTTTGCAGGCAACGCTACGCAGTCTTGAGGACCTGCAGCCTTTGCGTTCAGCGCAGTTCTGCTTTGTGGGGCCTGCCACAGGCAAGTTGAGTATTTCTTCCGATGTGCTGCGAAAGGGCAAGTCCACCACTCTGGTGGGTTGCGATTTGACGGGTGACAGCGGATTGGCGGTCAGATCAACACTGTGTTTTGGCGCAGGTCGCACTTCTTCGCACGACCATCAATCGTTTGTCATGCCTAAGGTCGCAGGTCCGGAAGACTGTCCAGGCTATTACGTTTGGCCTGACCGTCCAAACTTCATGAGCCATTTTGATGGCCGACTTGCAGCGGGGGCAAGGCCAAGAACCCTTGGGGCCAAACCCGAAATGACGGTTTGGCTGCGTCATCACGATGCAGGTGATGATGCCAGCCTGGTGCGACTGCTCGCGCTTGCAGATGCACTGCCACCACCTTCACTGGTTTTGTCCAAGGAGTTCATCCCGATCAGCACCATGACTTGGTCCATCGACATGCTGGACGACAAGCCGTTCACATCGACGGGCTGGTGGTTGGTTCAAGCTACTGCCAATATCTCACGGGAGGGTTATTCAGCGCAAGAAACAGTGATCTGGAGCCCT
>CAZZLB010000326.1:0-4077 GCA_964654655.1 uncultured Rhodoferax sp.
CGGTGCTGTTCAGGGTCTCGAACAACTTGACTCCAAAAGCCACGTTGTCAAAGATCGACATCGGAAAAGGCGTGGGCTTCTGGAACACCATCCCGACCTTGGCGCGCAGCAGCGCCACGTCATTCTTGCTGGTGAGCAGGTTTTCACCGTCGAGCAAGATTTCGCCCTCGGCGCGCTGCTCCGGGTAGAGCTCGAACATGCGGTTGAAAACACGCAACAACGTGGACTTTCCGCAACCGGATGGACCGATAAAGGCGGTTACCTTGTTTTCCGGAATTTCCAGATTGATGTTCTTCAGCGCATGGAACTTGCCGTAAAAAAAATCAAGCTTCTTGACGGAAATCTTTGCCATTTCCTGCGCCGCAATTGCAGTGTTCATGTGGACCCTATTCGGTAAATTTGACGCGCACAGCTCAGTTCTTGCTGCGGGTCATGACCCGCGCCAGAATGTTGAGACCCAGGACGGCGATGGTGATGATGAAGACCCCCGCCCAGGCCAGCTTCTGCCAGTTTTCATAAGGACTCATGGCAAACTTGAAAATCGTCACCGGCAGACTTGCCATTGGCTCACTCAGGCTGGAGGTCCAGAACTGGTTGCTCAACGCAGTGAACAGCAAGGGTGCGGTTTCGCCGGCAATGCGTGCCACGGCCAGCAAGACACCGGTAACCACCCCCGAACGCGCCGCCTTCAGGGTGATGCTGACAATCACTTTCCATTTGGGAGCACCCAGCGCATAAGCGGCCTCGCGCAATCCGGCAGGCACCAGTTGCAACATGTTTTCCGTGGTGCGAATGACAACCGGAATCACGATTAGCGCAAGTGCCATGATGCCAGCGTAGCCTGAGAAGGACTTGAATCGCGTCACGATCACTGCGTAGACAAACAGGCCAATCACAATCGACGGCGCGGACAGCAGGATGTCGTTAACAAAGCGTGTGACCGAGGCCAGCCAGCTGTGGGTATCGAACTCCGCCAGATAAATGCCGGCCATCACGCCAATCGGTGTGCCAACAAAAGTAGCCAGCAAAACCATCAGAACCGAACCATAAATGGCATTGGCCAAACCACCTGCGTCGTTCGGCGGCGGCGTCATCTGGGTCAGGGTATCGAGTGTCATCCCGCCCAGGCCCAGCGTCGCCGTCTCAATCAGGATCCAGAACAACCAGAACAAGCCAAAAGCCATCGCCAGCAGCGACAAGGTGAGCGCAATCTGGTTCACCCGTTTGCGCTGGGCATAGCGTGCCAGGCGGGACTGCTCCATCTCATGGGCCTGCAACAGCCTTTGTGCCGTGCTCATGTCTTGGTTCCTTCGTTCTTCCTGAGCCGCGACAGCAGCACTTTGGACAGCGACAGTACAACAAAGGTAATGAAAAACAAGACCAGACCGAGGTACATCAGTGCGGCTTGGTGCAGGCCTGCACCGGCCTCAGCGAACTCGTTGGCCAGTGCCGAGGTAATGCTGTTGGCAGCCTGAAACAGACTCAGCGAATCCAGTTGGTTGAAGTTGCCAATGACAAAAGTAACGGCCATGGTTTCACCAATGGCGCGCCCCAGTCCCAGCATGATGCCGCCGATAACACCAGCCTTGGTATAGGGCAGGACCACCGTGGAAACCACCTCCCAGGTGGTGGCGCCCAAGCCGTAAGCAGATTCCCTGAGCAGCGTCGGTGTGACTTCAAACACGTCGCGCATCACCGCCGCAATGAAGGGGATGATCATGATGGCTAGGATGATGCCGGCCGAGAGTATGCCAATACCGACCGGCGGACCCGAGACAAAAGCGCCGAGGATAGGCACCCCCGAAAACACCGCCTGCAAGGGCTGCTGCACGTAGGTCGACAACAGCGGACTGAACACCAGCAGGCCCCACATGCCGTAGACAATCGACGGGATCGCCGCCAGCAGTTCAATGGCCGTCCCCAGTGGGCGTTTCAGCCACGCGGGCGAGAGTTCGGTCAGGAACAGTGCGATGCCAAAACTCACGGGCACAGCGATCAACAGCGCAATGAGCGAGGTCATCAAGGTGCCGTAAATCATTACCAGCCCGCCAAACTCCTCTTTGACCGGGTCCCAGGTGGTGCTGGCAAGAAAGCCCAGGCCGTACTTGTCGATGGCAGGCCAGGCGCTGATCGTCAGCGAAACCAGGATGGCCAACAACATGCCCAGCGTAAACAGAGCCGCCGCTTTGGCCAACCAGCCAAAGATGCGATCCGCCATAGGCCCGGAGCGGGCCGATTTGACAGGAGGAGGATTGGACATGACGCGTTCCGACGATGGGACTTGACTGCCGTGCAGTTGATTCGCCAGCAGTGTAGTTGACAAGACACTCACTCCTGAAAAGAAAGGCTGGCGAATCGAAGGCAGATTACTTCAGTGCGACCGGCTTGCCCGAGGCGTCTTTCACCTGTGCCCAGACTTTTTCGATAGCACCCACCACGCTGTCAGGCATAGGCACATAGTCCAGATCGGTCGCAATCTTGTCGCCGTTCTTGAAGGCCCATGTGAAGAATTTGAAGGTTTCTGTCGCGTTGGCCGGCTTGTCCTGCTTCAGGTGCATCAGGATAAAGGTTGCCGTGGAGATGGGCCAGGCATTCTTGCCAGGCTGATCGGTAATGAGTTGATAGAAGGACTGGTTCCAGTTGGCACCGGCAGCAGCTGCCTTGAAGGACTCTTCGTTCGGTGCTACAAAAGCACCGTCGTGGTTCTTCATCAGGGTATAAGTCATCTTGTTTTGCTTGGCGTAGGAGTACTCCACATAGCCAATCGAATTGGGCAAGCGCGCCACAAATGCAGCGACGCCCTCATTGCCTTTGCCACCGGCTCCGACCGGCCAGTTGACCGCCGTGCCCTCACCAACCTTGGTCTTCCACTCAGGGTGCACGCGGCTCAGATAGTTGGTGAAGTTAAACGAAGTGCCTGAGCCATCAGCGCGACGCACTGGCGCAATGGCCGAGTCCGGCAGCGCCAGCGTCGGGTTCAGCGCCTTGATGGCAGCATCATTCCATTTGGTGATCTTGCCGAGGTAGATGTCACCCAGCACCTGACCGTCGAGCTTCATCTGTCCGGGTGCAATGCCTTTGACGTTGATCACCGGCACGGTGCCGCCGATCACGGTGGGAAACTGGAACTGCCCCTTGGTCTTCAAGACCTCGTCTGTCAGTGGCATATCGGAGGCGCCGAAGTCAACGGTTTTGGAGTCAATTTGCTTGATGCCGGCACCGGATCCAACCGATTGGTAGTTGATCTTGACGCCCGTGGCCTTGTTGTAATCGGCAGCCCACTTGGAATAGACCGGAGCTGGAAAGCTGGCGCCAGCACCGGTAATTTCCTGTGCACTGGCGAAATTGAGGCAAGACATGGCAAGGACGCCAGCTGCACTGATCAAAGAGATATTGAAACTGGTTTTCATTGAATGACCTTTTGAGTTGAATGAAGAGATGACTTTGGAGCAATGGCTGGAATATAAGTAGCTTGTGTGACAGTGGTGTGACAGTTACCGATGCCCCGCGTGCACATGGAACCACAGCCCAAGCCGGCGTCATCCGAGCGTCACAAAGCTGTCATAACAAGCCACTAGGCTTGAGGCTTCATTTATCTGGAGTACCCCTCATGTTCACTCGCCGAGTTCTAAGTCTTTCCCTAGTCGCCCTGGCACTGGCTGCTTGCGCCTCCGTTCCCAGTCCGGTATCCGTGGCTGACAGCATCAGCAAGAACCCGACCCTGAGCACCCTGAGCAGCTTGATCGGTCAGGCCGGCCTGACCGCCACGCTGCAAAGCACGGGCCCCTTCACCGTTTTTGCCCCAAGCAACGACGCCTTCAAGGCGGTGCCAGCCAAGACCATGGATGACCTCGCCAAACACCCCGACAAGCTCAAGGATCTGCTGACGTTTCACGTGCTGCCTGGCAAGCTGATGGCAGCGGAAGTCAAGAACTCGTCGCCCAAGACAGTGAACGGCGCCCCTGTGGCCGTCTCCAAGGCCGGCGAATTTGTCACGATTGAACAAGCCATGGTTCAGACTGCAGACATCCCGGCAAGCAACGGTGTCATTCACATCATCGACAGCGTGCTGATTCC
>CAZZLB010000327.1:0-4072 GCA_964654655.1 uncultured Rhodoferax sp.
CCATATCTCACCGTGGGGGACTTCAGTACAGCAGAGATGGAGTGGGATCCCACTATAGTCATCGCGGCATCTGGGCACCCCGGTGGGTGGATCACCAGGTTATCACCTCACCCGTTCTGGGGTCTGGTAACCACAGTGCACGGTCTCGTAATCCAGATAAACCAGCGGCAGGGCCTGAGCCCCGTGGTATCCGGTGACATCGTGACGCGTTGCTCGCTAATTGACCAGAAAGCAGCAACAGTTTGGGATTTCTTTCCTGGGGCGACCCCACTGAACTCACAGGCCAATTTTCCACTGTTCTGGGATGATGACGGCGACCACACCTGGGAGCCCCGTGGAGTCCGCATTACGCTGAGCACTACACATACCCCTCCTGCTCTGGTCGATAATGGGAGAGTCTTGATCCGATTGAACAATGCTGGTCTCGACGAGGCTCCGTCGCCGTGGTGAGCCCATTGGCGTAACGTGAATCTACGGTATTCTGTGACGACACCACTAGCACGGAAACAGCATGGCCGATTTACCCACGAATCCAGCAGACGCCGCGGCGGCATCTGAGCGTATCATGAACGCAGCTAACCGCTTGGAGACAGGCGGAATCGTGTTCCTTGTCATCGTGCTGGTCCTTGGAGTCATCGCGTTCTGGCTGTGGCTGCGGTCCAAGAAGGATGCGAAGACAGCGGAGAACGCGAAGCTCGAGATCGAGCAAGACGGCAAGACCAGGCGAGCCGAACTCATCGCGGATTCCAACCGAAGTATCGCCAAGGCGATAACGGACTCCAATGAGCTCGTCATGCGTGGGCTCCAACGCCACGGGGCCTGCATTGAAGGCCTGGGTAAAGAGATCCATGGTCTCCGCAAGGATATGGTTGACCACGGTGCTAAGCTCGAGACATTAACTGCGAGACATGCCGAGTCTTTTATGAGTGCGCTGGAATCCCATGACCGCACAAGCCTGGAGCGTGAGGGAGTCAAGGACCGCCGACTCGATCAGGTGTTCGTAAACCTTCAAAACGTGCTGCATGAACTCTTGGACCGGCAAAAGGGTGTTATCAATGTCGCGGACTCCATACGCATCATCGAGGAGTGCTTCGATCGTTCAGTGAAACCCCAGGTATTCGATGTAGTCACACATTCGATTCAGAAAAATAACTGGAACGTCGAGTCAGTGTTCATTACGGATCGTGTCTGCAAGGATCTCAATTCAATCTTTTTTTATGCTGATAGGGGGCTCGCCAATTACCAGTTCTCCATAGATCACAAGTTATTTTTCCAGAGCAGAACAGACGGGTCCTATGAAATCGTAGATTCCATCTGGGGGGTACTCCGAGAGATGCTGGTATCGGCATCGGTGAGCCCAGATCACACCGAAGAAACCGTGGCGCGTCGCGTGGCCTCAACTAAGATTCGAGTTGAGAACTGCATAAATACCAGACTCAATGAGACCCGGAACTATGTTCATAGTATCTATGATGAGGGATCCAAGTCCGTGAAGCGGATGGGTCGCCAAGGCAGTGAGGACACCACCGGACCACATGCCGCGTGAGAATACGGACTTCTATTCAAGCCACATTGACTTAGCATCAAGGACACCAGGAGATCACAGATGGCCGCCGCTCAAGGTTTTGTCAAGTCTGCAGGGGTCAATACTCCTGGAGTCTATTACACCGCGATTTATTCGAGGCCGGGCGTTGTGACACGTTGGCGCCGTGTCGTCCGTCTCACGGATAACGCTGGCATCTACCAAGTCGCGATCAGTGAAGACAACTTCATGGGCACCAACTGGGTCTGCCAGAACGGTGATAAACTCGTGGTCTTGTTCTGGAGAAGGAGTGATGTCCCCCCTGTGGATCCCCCGGGTTCAGCATACGAGAACCAGTCTCCGGTAGATGGCAGTGGTGGTGATCACCCCCTTGGCTTCAAGTATGACAACGGGGACTCCGGGGTCGCCAACTATGCCACCGCTGACCAATTCGCCAGTGTCCTCTTCACGTTGACCAGTGATGCCTGGAATGCGACTCCTGATGGCGGCGGTGTTGGGGATGTCAATGGCAACGTAGATCTTCAAGTCAATCAGGGGCCTAGCGCGGTCATCACTGGGGTAAGCCCGGATCCTCTGAACCCTACGGACATCTCTCGCGCCATCGCCGTGGTGCTGGGAAACAGCTCAAGTGATAACGAAAATCGAGTCACCGCGGGCGGGCGGACCACGGGTCAATTCTACTCCGAGTTCGCTCAGGTCCTCTTTGAGCAAATCAGTGGGGCTCACCGCCCCAGCGGGGGTGTTCAGTCAGCCGATGGCTCCCCCGTGGATGGTACCCGTTTCGTGTTCTCCATTGGTTCCGCGTATGGTAACGCTTTCGGAACCCTGGTCCCAGGCCCCAGTGGGACTCTTGTTGGTGACTCGCAAGTCGTGTACCCCGGACCCGGCTTCCCGGGCCAGACTCATACATGGAACCACATCGACAAGTGGCCGGTTCAACTGACCTCGAAGGATGACGCGGGTACCGGCGCCCCGGGCGAACTTAACCCGGCGAGAACGGCAACTGCGACGTTCTACCTTCGTACGACATATCGTCCCATCGGTTTCAGTTTCGCAGCACGCGAGTGGGCATCCTGGAACGACCTCGTCGCCAATTCGGGATCCCCTGTGTTCTCGTCGTCAGCCCCCAACACGATACGCGATGTTGCCAAGGTAACCCCCGTACTCAGTGGCGCCGACAACACTCTCGTCGTCGCCGCGCGTTACCAGGACGCCCCCGCGGGATCCCTGGTCGCCCTAAGTGGCGCCGGCAGAGTCGCGATCCGCAATGACCCCTGGTCAGCGGGTCAGATTTATTCGAGATTCACGGGCACCGTGGATCTCAATAATGCCGTGGGGGGCAACCTCACCATCAGTGTCCCCAGCATCGGGCGTGGTATCCAGGCCGGGGATCTCGCCGCTGGTGAAATCAGAGGGTTCCTCAACATTGTGACCCAGACTCCTGCTGGTGGTGGTGTCGCGACTCCGATACTGCACAGCTACCCAATTGTGGCCTCGGCGTCAGTGGATTCCATTGTTATCGCGGTGACGGGTTCAACCCAGGTCTACACGTCAGCCGACTGGTTCTTTATCTCCAACGAACCCGGGGGTGGCAACCACACGAGCTGGGAGTGGGAGATCAACGCTGGTGGTTTTGGCTGGGAAAGTGTGGGACTGGATTACACTCAGCTCGGGGGTAGCGCAGTTGGCCCCGGGATCACCATCAATTCCCCTGGTATCGGTTTACACGCCTGGCCGGGATCTTTCTTCGTCGTCGTCAACGGTGGCATGCGCGGATGGTACCCCGTCGCTAGCGTTCCCAGTGACGACCAGATCGTTTTAGTTGTGGGCTCCCCGCTGCCTGGCCTCGTCCAGCCCTCAGACACCATCGCCATCGGATTCCCATCGAAACCACTCAAGATGCCACAACGGGTCAACGATTCCCTGGACGTCAGGGCTACCGTGAAGTCTACCACGGGGTGGTCAAATACGATTGGTCAGCCCTGGAAATTATTTGGGTCGACTCCGGTGGTCTACTCGCAGACCGGTGCTGTAAACAATCTGAATCCTGCGGCGATCATACCCTCGCCTACCTCTGTTCCTGGTAGTGCGAAGACCTATGTCTTCGACGGTCGGAGGTCCTACGGCACCGATGTCGTCTGGGTGCAAGGTGACCCCCTTGGGGTCGACCCCGTGTTCGCGGCGTCGGGGACAATTCTTGCAGGACACCCCTCGATTGCGTTCACGGATCCCAACCTCATCAACGGAGGTCTTCGTACAGGGGGTCATGCCGTTCTTGTCCTCACCGATCTCGCCGGGGCGATCACCAAGGTTATCCCCATTGTGGACATCGACACCACGAATCCCACCAAGGTCTGGTTGGATACCTCAGTCATCGGCGGCAATATCCCGTACGGCGCCGGGGTTCAACACTTCCGCACCGCCAACGATTATGAAATCGAATCCGGGGGGACTCCAGCTGCGATTGCGTCCTATGTCTGGGAGCTCAGGTCATCGATGACTGCACTGCCACCCCTGGGAGTCAATGAT
>CAZZLB010000328.1:0-4071 GCA_964654655.1 uncultured Rhodoferax sp.
TGCCGCGTCGGCAACGCCGTATACCCCGACCACTATGACCGCGGCTGGCATATCACGGGGTCTACCGGCACACTGGGCGCTGCCGCCGCCTGCGCGCGGCTGCTCAAACTCGACACGCAGCAGACCACCATGGCACTGGGGATCGCTGCCTCGCAACCGGTGGGCATGCGCGAACAGTTTGGCACCATGACCAAGCCCTACCATCCGGGTGCTGCGGCACGTGCCGGCCTGATGTCGGCCCTGCTGGCCAGCCAGAACTTCACTGCCAGCCCAAAAGCACTGGAGGCTGCGCGCGGCATGATGCAAACCGTCTCCACCAAGAACAACTGGAACGAGATCACCGACGAACTGGGTCAGCGCTTCGAGATCTCTTTCAACAGCTACAAACCCTTTGCCTGCGGCATCGTGATTCACCCGAGCATTGACGCCTGCGCCCAACTGAGGGCACAAGGCGTGAAGCCGCAAGACGTACAAAGCATGGAGTTGCGGGTGCACTCGCTGGTGCTGGAATTGACGGGAAAGAAGGAACCACAGGACGGGCTGCAAGCCAAGTTCAGCGTCTATCACGGCTGTGCTGCCGGCCTGACTTTTGGCTGTGCCGGCGAGGAACAATTTTCCGACACCATCGTGAACCGCCCCGACATGATCTCCTTGCGCCGCAAGGTCGTCGCCAGCGTCGACAATTCGATCGACGAAGCCAGCGCCGACGTGACAGCGGTATTGCATGACGGTCGGCGCGTGAATGTGTTTGTCGAGCACGCCATTGGTTCGTTGCAAAAACCAATGACCGATGCCATGCTGGAAGCCAAATTTCACGGCCTGACCGATCAGCTGCTGGGTGTGCAGAGAAGCAGCGCGCTGATCCAGGCCTGCTGGAATGTGGGCGATGCGCCCGGAGTTAGAGAACTCACTGCCCTCGCCCGCACCGATTAGGCACGCCCGAGGCCGGGACCAGGCATGTGCGCAGTGCGAATGCCAAGCCGGATTGCAGTATCCGGCTGGTGCGTCGCTCAGCGCAGGAAAGATGCAATCGACTCTGTCAACTGCAGCGGCCGCTCATGCACGATCCAGTGCGACGCGTCCGGGACCGTACAGACGGTCAGATCATCAATGTATTCATCCAGGCCTTCTATCAGTGCCGGTGGCAGCGCAATATCGTCGAGTGCCCAGATCACCAGGGTTGGCAGACTGATGGTGAGCATCTCACGCGGCAATTCGACGGCTGCGGCAGCGGGGTCTTCCGGTCGTGCCGGGCGCAGCGGCGAAACCCGGTAAAGATTGCAGCCACCGCGCAAACCGCAACGCCAGACTTCCCGGTACTGTGCCTTCACTTCGTCCGTAAGCCAGAAGGGTGTCTGTTGCGCTGCCCTGCCTGCGGTCAGAAATTCCCAGAGTCGCCGATAATCGTCCCGCGCCAGCAATTGTTCGGCGTCGTCCCGAACCAGAAAGTTCATGTAGGCGCTGGCAGCCTGTTGCCCTGGACTGGACTTCAGCTCTCGCAGGAAAGTTCCGGGGTGCGGCGAGTTGATGATCACCAGCTGTTTCATCAAATGTGGCAACTGGTTCGCAAGATTCCAGGCCACGGCACCGCCCCAGTCGTGGGCCACCAGGGCAGCGAGCTGACCACTTTGGGCTACTGCTTCGACTGCGATCAGGGCGGCAATGTCCTGCACCAGTAGTTTGGGCCGGTACGCACTGACATCAGCTGGCGCGCTGGAGCGCTCAAAGCCACGCAGGTTCGGTGCCACACAGCGGTAAGCACCATTCTCGGGACGGGAAAAATATTCCAGCTGAGCGTCCCAGACAAAAGCGCCCTCCGGAAAGCCGTGCAGGAACAGCAGCACCGGTCGACCCTTGTTTCCGCTGGCGCGACAACTCAGGGTGATGCCGTGCGGCAGTGTCAGCGAAAACTTCTCGATCATGAAGCAGGCATGGCTTGTGCCGGATGCGCCCATTGCCACAAGAGCAGGGAGACCTCGTCAATTCCCTGGCGTTTGGTGGCAGAAAACAGGCGCACTTCACCGCCACCAGCTTGCAGCTTCATGATGGACAGCGCCTTGTTTTGCTCAACGCGAGTGAGCTTGTCGGATTTGGTCAGGATCACCAGAAATTTCAGACCTTCCACCACTCTCGAACGGATGATGTCGAGCAGGATTTCATCGAGTTCGGTCAGTCCGTGGCGCGGGTCGCACATCAGGACGATGCCCTTCAGGTTTTCTCTTGTGACCAGGTAGTTGGCCATCACCTGCTGCCAGCGGACCTTGTCCTGTCGGGGCACTGCTGCGTAGCCGTAGCCAGGCAGGTCGGTCAGCACAGCATCGGTGACGCCCTGCTTGCCCAGTGCGAACAGATTGATGTGCTGCGTGCGACCCGGCTTTTTCGAGGCAAAGGCCAGTTGCTTTTGCTGCGTCAGGGTATTGATACAGGTCGACTTGCCAGCGTTCGAGCGACCAACAAATGCAAACTCGGGAACGTCCAGCGCCGGCAGGAAATGCAACTCCGGCGCGGTGGTGAGAAATCTGGCCGTGTGCAGCCAGCCTGAAGCAAGGCTGGCCACCGATGGGTTTGGGTTGTTGGTCATTGTGCGTGAAGCGGGGCATCCCCGCGTCGCATTGTAGAATCAGCCAGTTCCGCTCACCTGAAACGCTCCTGTCCTATGAAGTTGTTTGCCCACCTCCTGATCGCTGCCTTCCTGGCAGTTCCCGCTTTTTCCGCCTTCGCGCAGGAGACCAAGCCTGCAGCCACCCCCGCCTCCGCGGCGGCGGTGCCCGCCAGCGCGGACAAGCCTGATCTCGCCAAGGGTGAAGCCAGCTTCATGGCGGTCTGCGCCGCCTGCCACGCGCCCGATGGCAACTCGCTGATTCCCGTCAATCCCAAGCTGGCGCAGCAGCATCCGCAGTACCTGATCAAGCAACTGCAGGAATTCAAAGCTGGCAAGCGCGCCAATCCGATCATGCTCGGCATGGCCACAACACTGTCTGACTCGGACATGAAGAATGTCGCTTACTGGGTCAGTTCCAAGAAGGCTGCGCCAGGTGTGGCCAAGGATAGAGACCTGGTCTTGTTGGGCGAGCGCATTTACCGTGGCGGCATCGCCGACCGTCAGGTGCCGGCCTGCGCTGGTTGCCACAGCCCGAACGGCGCTGGCATTCCGGCCCAGTATCCGCGCTTGAGCGGTCAGCACGCCGAATACGCGGTAGCGCAACTCACCGCCTTTCGCGATGGCGTGCGTGGCAACAGCCTGCAGATGACCCAGGTAGCAGCCAAATTGAACGACCGCGAAATCAGGGCGCTTGCTGATTACGTTGCCGGTCTGCGCTAGCCGCCGCCAGCTTCGCTGGCCACGTTCTCGCGGGGCACTGGCAACATCCCTGATTTCAAAGTGGGTAAGTGCTTCGGATAAGAATCGACTCTGTCCGTCGACTCTTTTCGTAGCGGGGACGTCAGCATGCACATCAATTCCAGCCGGACTGGCTTCTCGCATCGGATTCCTAGCGAAATCACTCCCAGGCGTGTTTACGAAGAACGCCGCGATCTGATCAAGCTGATGGCTGCGGGCGCTGCGGGCGCAGCACTCGCATCCTGGGCGTCGCGTAAGGCACTGGCGCAAGGCGCTGTTGCCCGCCCCGGCAAATTGGCGGCTTTGCCGGGCGCCAAATCAGGTGTGGCGGGCGCCGTCACGATGGAAAAGTTGACAGACTACAAGGACGCCACCAGCTACAACAATTTTTATGAGTTTGGCACCGACAAGGCCGACCCGGCACCCAACGCACAGCGGCTTCAGACAAACCCGTGGTCGGTGGAGGTCGACGGTCTGGTGAAAAAGCCGGCACGGTACACACTCGAAGACCTGCTCAAGCTCAGTGCCCAGGAGGAGCGTATCTACCGCCTGCGCTGCGTCGAAGGCTGGTCCATGGTGATTCCCTGGGTTGGTTATTCGCTGAGCGAACTGATCAAGCGGGTGGAGCCGCTCGGTAGTGCCAAATTTGTTGAATTCGTGACTCTGGCCGATCCCAAGACCATGCCCTTTGTCGGCTCGCATGTGCTGGACTGGCCCTATGCTGAAGGCCT
>CAZZLB010000329.1:0-4052 GCA_964654655.1 uncultured Rhodoferax sp.
CAGCGCGTCTCGTTGTGCTTCGGTCTCGACGCCTTCGGCCACGACTCCGAGCCCCATGCTATCGGCCAGGGCAACCACCATCTTGGCAATGGCGGCGTCGTTCGGGTCACTCAGGAGGTCCTTGACAAAGCCCTGGTCTATCTTGAGATCGTCCAGTGGGAGGCGTTTGAGGTAGGACAGCGACGAATATCCGGTGCCAAAGTCGTCCAGAGAAAACCCCACACCGCGTGCCTTGAGTGCGTTCATCTTGGTAATGATGTCTTTCATGTTGTCGAGCAGCAGGCTCTCGGTAAGTTCGAGCATCAGGCGTTCCGGGTTCGCGCCAGTCGTGTGCAGGATGGCCAGCACGTCTTCGACAAAGTTTGGCTGGCTGAACTGGCGCGCGCTGACGTTTATGGAGATGGTGAGGCGGGCCATCTCAGGTTGCAGCGCCCAAGCCGCTATTTGTCTGCAGGCGGTTTCCAGCACCCACTGACCCAGGGGCAGGATCAGGCCGTTGGCTTCGGCGACGGGGATGAATTCAGCCGGAGAAATCAGGCCGCGTTCGGGATGCTGCCATCGCACCAGTGCCTCGACGCCGGTCAAGTGATCATCGCGGCCGACTTGGGGTTGGTAAAAGAGGAGGAACTGGCCTTTGGTGAGAGCCTCGCGCAAATCCGTCTCCAGCGCGGCGCGCGCAGCAACCGCCGTTCGCATCTCGGGCTCAAAGAAACGCAGGTTATCGCGCCCTTCGGTCTTGGCCTTGTACATGGCCAGTTCGCCACGCTTCAAAGGCTCTTCGATGCGTTCGCGCTGTGCCCCACCAAACAGGGTGATGCCTATGCTGGCGCTGCTGTGGTAGCCGTGACTGCCGAGCTGGTAAGGTTGGTGCAGTGCGTTGTGAATCTTTCTTCCCACTGCTTCGGCCTGCTGTGCTGCCTCCTGCGAGCTCTTGTCAAGATCTTCGAGCAGCACCACGAATTCATCGCCGCCGAGCCGCGCCACCGTGTCCCCCTCGCGCACGCAGGTCAGCATCCGTTGGGCGATCTGTTGCAGCAATTGGTCACCCTTGTCATGACCGAGGGAGTCGTTAAGTGTCTTGAAATCATCCATATCCACGAACAGCAGCGCGTTTTGGTGACCGTGTCGCACCGAGCCGACCATGGCCTGCTCGAGTCGGTCCAGCAGCAAGCGGCGATTGGGAAGACCAGTCAGGGAGTCGGAGAAGGCAAGAGCCTGGATTTGCGCCTCGGCCGCCTTGCGTTCGGTGATATTGCGCATGGCCACCTGAATCGCCGGCTCGCCGGCGTAAATGATGGGGGTGCTTTGAACTTCCACGTCAATCGGTGTACCGTCGAGCTTGAGAAATTTCTCCTGCATCGCGGCAAGCGCGACGCCTTCTTCCGTTTGCTTTCGCACACGCGCAAGTACGACCTCGTGAAATTCCGGGTGCACCAGTTCGAGAATGGGTTTGCCAATCAGATCCAGCGCTGAATTGGCGCCAAACATCTGCACGGCGGCTGGATTGACGTAAATGAGCTTGCCCGCACGGTGCACTCCGATGGGCTCCGGTGTCCATTCGACCAATGTGCGAAAGCGAACTTCATTCTGTTGCAAGGCAGCAGTACGCATCTGGACTTGTTGCTCCAGCGACTGGTTGACCTGCTGCGCCACATCAAACTGTGCTGTCAACGAGGCCGCCATCTCGCTGAAATTGTTGATGAGACGGGTCGTTTCCTGCACGCCGCTTTGCGGCCACGCCAGTTCCCGGTCACCGGTCGTGAGTTTGAGCGGCAAGGCGTGCGTCATGGTGCTCAGCGTGTCGATGGTAGCGAGGGTCTGGCGGCTCAAGAACTCGGCCAGTGCCAGCGCCACCAGCAGGATCAGGAACAACATCATCAGCTTGCCGCTGTAATTGTCGTAAATTGCTTTCTGAAATGGTGCCACCGGTTGCTCGAGAACCAGCTTCCATTGCGATCGCTCGCCAATGCCAGATTGCGCCACATAAAACGAATTCTGCCAACGTTCCGAGACCGAGGCTCCGGCCGCCAATGCGGGCACCCACTGGCTGATCATTGGATCGACCGGAGCGAGCGTTCCGTTGCCACGGACAAAAGGGGTCATCATCTTTTGATCGGTCCGGTTACTCAAAATTACGTTCCCTTTGGTATCGATCAAACTGTAAAGCAGGGCGTCGCCTTGCACCACTGTTTCCAAATGCCGGCGGATCTGGTCCAGGCGTAAAACGCTGTTGACGTACCCGGCATACTGGCCCTGTCTGAGAAAAGGAGCCAACAGAATGGCGACCGGCTCCTTGCGGTCAATGCGCGCCACGACAACTTCCGCGAGCATGGGCTTGAGCGTACGCTTGAGCTCCGCAATATAGGGGCGCTCGGCAAATCTCTTGCCGATATTGGATTGGCCCGACTCGTCCAGTGGCGGTGCGTAGGCCGTGATGACCGACTCGGTGTCGCGCATTCCGATGCGCAAAAAGTTGTTGTCGGAAGCCAGCGCCTGCTCAAGTCGTCCTTGCATTTGCTGTGGCGTCAGCGTTGCGGCGATCCCGGTCAAGGTGACAAGGGCACGGGTCCGGTCTTGCACCCAGTCGTCAAGGTAACGGGTCGCACTCTGGTAATCCTGCTGCAGCAAGGTTCGAATATTCTGGTCGGTCCGGGTAAAGTCGGCTCGACTGCTGACAGCCAGCATGAGCAGCGCCGGGAACAGGACAAAGGCGGCGAGAAGGTTGTAGATCAATTCCCGAAACGAGGTCTGCGCTGATCCCGAGGACAAGGCCAGGCCGGTGAAGATCAGTCGCGCAACCAGGGCATTGGCGATCCCGTTGACCGCCTGCTTGGTCATGATGATGTGGGTACTGGCGGGCGCCACATCGAGTACGAGTTCATAAAAAATGTAAGCCAGCGGCAGACCCAAAAAAATCCAGTAAAGCATATCTGCCAGCACCATGCCCATTTTGCGGCGTGCCATCAGGCTGCCTACAACTGCCACCTCGGCAGTCAGGATAACGGTGGCGTAGGGCTCGTTCCACAATACATAGGTGTAGCTGGCAATCAGGGCCGCCGCGACAATGCCGCGGCTCAGCCCGAAAAATTGCAAGGTCAACATGGCGAAGACGCTGCCAAACAGGAAGTCGATATTCAGGAATATCGGGAAATGCAGGAAGTTGCCCAGCAGACCAGTGGCAATCAGCGCCGGAAAAAGCATCACCCGTTTCGGCCAGGTCTGCGATAAAGGAATATTCGTATTCAACTTATGCAGTTCTTTCGGGACACTCGGTGCAGGCCGTCCATGGGTGTTGACCACATCGATTTGTCTCTATCGAGGAAGTGACCGGTATCGAACCAGACCGCTGCGAAGGTAACCGCAAGCAAATGCGCGAATGGTTTTTCTTGATGCCACACATGGGAAAGGGTCAATACATGGATTTACGACCAATCTGCGGCAGACTTGAGTTTTTCATTCCATCACCAGGATCAGCATGCAAGCAGCCTTTCGCACTGCGGTGCGGCCGTGGAGTCGTCGATAATGCTCACCCAAGCTGCCGATGGCAAGCCCGGGAAATGTTTCGGCTGAGCAGTTCTATATGCAAGTTCGCGTTGGTCTTTTTCTTGCCGCGGTTCTTCTGATCGGGGCGCATTTTTTTCGCTCGGCCAACTGGCCGCTGGTGCTGTTGAGTCTGGCTGCGCCGCTGCTTTTTTTCTTCAAGCGGCGCTGGAGCCTGATCCTGCTGCAGTTGGGCGCCTATTGCGCCAGCGCCGCCTGGCTGGCCTCGGCGCTGTCGCTGGTTCAGCAGCGCCAGCAAAGTGGTCGGCCATGGACCGCCGCCGCCCTCATTCTGGGTTCTGTCATGCTGTTGACGCTGCTGGCCGGATTGCTGCTCAACTCGCGCTGCATGCGTGACGCCTATCCCTGGTCGCTGGACCACTGACACTCACTTGATTCACAGGAGCTTAGATTGTTTCAGACATCCACCTGAATCCGTGATCCAGCATCAAATAAATGTCGATTTATCTTTATAAATCAACGAGTTAGGTTTAAAATAGCGTTCACCCAGA
>CAZZLB010000330.1:0-4045 GCA_964654655.1 uncultured Rhodoferax sp.
CACCATCCTTGACCAGATGGGGGCTGAGGCCTTGCTCGGCATGGGTGACATGCTCTACATGCCCAGCGGCACGGGTCTGCCGATTCGTGTACACGGCGCCTTTGTCAGCGACGATGAGGTGCACCGCGTCGTCGCCTATCTCAAGTCGCAGGGCGAGCCGAATTACATCGAGGGCGTTCTTGAAGGCGGTACCGCCGACGGTGACAGTGACGCCCTTGGCGATGGTGGCAGTGGCGGCGAAAAAGACCCGATGTACGACCAGGCGGTGGAAGTCGTTTTGAAGAACCGAAAAGCCAGTATTTCGCTGGTGCAGCGCCACCTCAAGATAGGATACAACCGCGCCGCGAGACTTGTGGAAGACATGGAGAAAGCCGGCCTGGTGAGTGCCATGAGCAACAGCGGCCAGCGCGACATTCTGGTGCCCGCGCGAGCCGAGTAAGCGAATGGCACAGCTTTGTCGTCATCGCGAGCGAAGCGCGGCGATCCATGTCGGCGATAGATTGCCGCATCTCTTTGCGGTTTGCACGCTGGCCTATGCCGGCTTTGCCGGTGCGGCCGGTCTGGAAAGTCTTGAGGCCTTCATCAAGACAGCACGCAGCGGGCGTGCCGAGTTCGTCCAGGTGGTGACCTTGCCCGCCAGAGAAGGGCAGGCGCCGCGCAGCAAGACATCGAGCGGCAGTTTCGAGTTTTCGCGCCCGAACCGTTTCAAGTTCATTTACAGAAAGCCTTTCGAGCAGAGCATTGTTGCGGATGGTCAGACGATTTGGCTGTATGACGTTGATCTGAATCAGGTGACGGCCCGCCGGCAGTCGCAGGTGCTGGCCTCAACACCGGTGGCTTTGATCGCCTCCGCACCGGATTTGCGCGCATTGCAGGCCGATTTTGCGCTGGCCGATTCGTCACCAAAAGACGGTATTGAATGGGTACTTGCAACTCCCAAAGGCAGGGATAGCGCCCTGCAGAGCATCCGCATCGGATTGCGAGGCGGCGAACTGGCAGCGCTGGAAATTCTCGACAGCTTCGGCCAGCGCTCGGTGCTTGGTTTCAGCCATTTCGAACTCAATCCGGTGCTGCCCGCACAGACCTTCGAGTTCAGGGCGCCTGCCGGGGCGGATGTCATTCGGCCGCAGTAGCGAGAGCCGGTCAAGGAATTGACCCATGAATCAGGTCTATTTCCGTTGTTCAAACGGTATGTGTAGGCCTATACTGACCGCATCAGGGAAACACAGGGGCGGATCATGCCAACACTCCATGACGACGTGTGGAACAGGGAATATCCGCACAGTCGGACCATGCTTGACACGTTGCCCATGGGCATTGTTGTGCAAGACATGGCGGGTCGAATCACGCAATGCAATCCTGCGGCGGAGAGCATTTTGGGTCTGTCGCTTGACCAGATGAGGGGAGTGACTTCGATTGACCCGCGCTGGCAGGCAATTGACGAAAACGGGGATGTTTTTCCAGGAGACTGTCATCCGGCAATGCAGGCACTGAGGACCCGACAATCCGTTGCCGATGTCGTGATGGGAGTTTTCAATCCGAAGGCGGGAACCCGGACATGGATCAACGTCAACGCAACACCGATAAGAGATCGCGTCAACGGCGAAGTCTTGGCTGTCTACTCGATCTTCCAGGATGTTTCCGAACGACGGCGCATGGAAGCACGGTTGGTCGAGAAACAGGCACAGTATCGTGTGGCCATTGAAACTTCAATAGACGGCTTTTTGGTCATCGATCTGACCGGAAAGATCATCGAGGCTAACGATGCCTACGCCAGACTTTCAGGGTACACCCGCGACGAACTCTTGCAGATGTCGGTCATGGATCTCGAAGCAAACGAAGCGTCTGAAGAGGCCAGGAATCACGTTCAAGAGGCCAGGCGCCAAGGCCATGAATTGTACGAAACTGTGCATCGAACCAAGGCGGGCCACGCGTGGCCGGTTGAGGTCTCGACGACCTACTCCACAGTCGGTGGAGGCAGGTGGTTTGCGTTCCTGCGGGACATTACAAGGCGAAAAGCGTATGAAGTCCAACGCGGGCAATTCGAAGCACTTGTCAAGTCATCACAGGACGCCATTATCGGGATTGCGTTGGATGGTACCGTGACCAGTTGGAACGCGGGCGCCGAATCACTGTTCGGATACAGCTTTGAGGAAGTGATTGGCAAGCCACTGAACACTTTGGCACCCGCAGATCGTACCGGTGAAGAGCAAGAGAGACTGGCTCGCGTTCGCCAGGGCGACAAGGTCAGTTCCATCGACACCGTTCGACTCAGGAAAGATGGCAGTGCGATCGACGTCTCGGTGAGCATATCTCCGATCAGGGATGCCTCAGGAAAAATTGTTGGCGCATCAAAAATTGCAAGAGACGTTACCAATCAAAAGCGTGCCGAACGAATTCAAGCTGCGCGCATACGCTTGATGAAATACGCATCAACCCATTCGCTGCATGCGCTTTTGGTGGCCACACTCGATGAGGCGTGCTCGCTTACCGGCAGCGCTATCGGGTTCTACCACTTTCTTGATCGGGACCAGAAAACGCTTAGCCTGCAAGCATGGTCAACACGAACCACGCGCGAATATTGCACTGCTGGAGGTGCTGGATCGCATTACAACATCGATGAGGCAGGGATCTGGGTTGATTGCATACGGCAGCGCGCCGCCGTCATCCATAACGACTATGCCTCAGTCAAGACGAAGCGCGGATTGCCGCCAGGGCACGCCGCCTTGATCCGTGAGTTGGTTGTTCCGGTGTTCCGCAATGAATTGATCGTTGCCATTCTCGGAGTCGGCAACAAGGATATTCACTATTCAGATCTTGATGTTCAGACCGTGAATCAGTTTGCCGACATGGCCTGGGACTTGGCCGAAACCAAGCGAGTTGAGGAGGCATTGCGCGAATCCGAGGAGCGATTTCAACGGACGATGGAAGCAACCCATGATGGAATCTGGGACTGGAACACTGAAGATGACTCGGGGTATTGCAGTCCGTCCTTCTACACGATGCTGGGTTATGAGCCAGGGGAGTTTGGAATGGCCGCGCGCAGCTGGTGGAGTCTGATTCATCCTGACGATGCATCGCGTGTGTTGAAGGCAAATCAGGACTGCATTGCGGCCAGCGTGGAAAGTTTTGAAATCGAGTACCGCATGCGAGCCAAAGATGGTTCGTGGAAGTGGATACTTGGGCGCGGCAAGGCATTCACTCGCAACGCGTCGGGTCGGGCCTTGCGGATGGTGGGAACCCACGTCGATATTACCGGACGCAAAGAGGCGGAAATCCGGATCAACTATCTGGCCTACCACGATCCTCTGACCGGATTGCCGAACAGGACCTTGTTTTTCGATCGTTTTTCGCAGGCCATAGCGCTTGCCAAACGTGATGAAAAAAGGGTCGCCCTGTTCTTCCTCGATCTTGACGGTTTCAAGGCTGTCAATGATCAACAAGGTCACGATGCGGGTGACATGGTATTGAAGACCGTCGCCGAGCGCTTGCTGGCCGCAATACGTGGCATCGACACCGTGGCCAGACTGGGAGGGGATGAGTTTGCAGTGATCCTGGGCCAGTTGGAGGATCCGCAGGAGGCTGGGTTGGTCGCCGCAAAACTTCTGAATCTGGTGGCGCAGCCGATTCGTGTGGCGGAAGATTTTGAAGCAGCAGTGAGCGCCAGTATAGGAATAGGTTTGCACCCGGTCGATGGCAGCGAAATGGACATCCTTTTGGGCAAGGCGGACGTAGCGATGTACCAGAGCAAGGAGCGTGGTGGAAACAGATTCACGTTCTGGGATGACTCAAAGCAGGAACATTCTGACAACGATACCTGGATTCAGATGGGTGCCGAACACTTCGTCGGCTTTGACGAAATCGATGAACAACATCGCAAGCTGATCGATCTGGGCAACCAACTGCAAAAATTGATCAGAACAGGTGCACCTTGCGATCAGATCACGCGGCAATTGGCGGAGTTGATCGAGTATGTGAGGGTGCATTTCATCACCGAATCCAGGTTGATGGAGCGTTACAGGTATCCGGGGAAGCGGTCGCACGA
>CAZZLB010000331.1:0-4043 GCA_964654655.1 uncultured Rhodoferax sp.
ATCGAACCACCGACACAAGGATTTTCAGTCCTCTGCTCTACCAACTGAGCTACCGGGCCAGAGCGGGGGAGTATAGCAGCAACTGCGCTGCGCCGATGCGGCGTGTTCAGGACCCGTGGCGCTTGCCGCGCGTCAAATCCACACCAAGTTGTTTGAGCTTGCGATAGAGGTGGGTTCTCTCCAGGCCGGTCTTTTCCGCGACCCGGGTCATGGAGCCATTTTCCTTGGCCAGGTGGTACTCAAAATAGGCTTTCTCGAACTCATCGCGGGTCTCGCGCAGGGGTTTGTCGAGCATGAAGCTTTGCTGTGACTGTGGCCCCACCTCGGCAGCAACGAGTGCCGGTTGTCCGCCGGCAGAAGCATCGAGCACAGGTGACGCGGACGCCGCCACCAGGGGCGCGATCGACTTGCGCGCCGCGCCGCGCGCCAGCGCCTGTTCAACAGCCTTGAGCAACTTCTGCAGCGTGATCGGTTTTTCAAGGAATGCCAATGCGCCGATTCTGGTCGCCTCCACCGCCGTATCGATGGTGGCGTGCCCGCTCATCATGATGACCGGCATGGTCAACGCACCGGTGGCAGACCACTCTTTAAGCAGTGTCACGCCGTCGGTATCGGGCATCCAGATGTCGAGCAGGACAAGATCCGGTCGGTCACGCAGGCGGGCAGCGCGGGCCTGCGCGGCGTTTTCAGCCACCTCAACGTTGTGCCCCTCATCGTTCAATATTTCCCACAACAGGTCGCGGATGCCGAGTTCGTCGTCAACCACCAGTATGTTTGCCATGATGTAGCGTGTTCCTTGGATCTACCTGCGCCGCCAGCTAGCCTTGCGCAACGTTTTCAGTACTGAATGATAACGACACTTGGGCGCCAATGACCTGCCCCTCAAGCTGCCGATTGGTAACGTCCACACGGGTGCCGTGTTCGTCCGCAATTTTTTTCACGACCGCGAGGCCCAGACCAGTGCCCTTGGCTTTGGTCGTCACATAAGGCTCGAAAGCGCGCTTCAAAATGCGCTCCGGAAAACCGGTGCCATTGTCCAGAACGCTCAGCCGTACGCGGTTGCTCGCTTCAATCCATTGCGTCCTGACCGTGACACTTTGCAGTTCACCGGTCTTGCCTGCAGATTCGGTTGCATCCTGTGCGTTTTGCAGCAGGTTGTGCAAGACCTGGCGCAGTTGCTGGGCGTCACCCATCACACGCTGACAACGCGGGTCGAGTTCCATGTGAACCGGCACTTGCGAGGTTTCGCTGGCATAAAGTTGCAACACCTCAGACACCAGCAGATTCAAGTCGATTGGTCGCATTTCGGCAGCCGGCAGGCGTGCGTAATCCCGAAACTCATTGACCAAGCGCTTCATGGCATCCACCTGATCCACGATGGTCTTTACTGACTTGGCAAGCAGTGCCTGCTCCGGCGCCGCCACCTTGTCGGCAAGTTTCATCAACAAGCGCTCTGCCGACAACTGGATCGGGGTCAGCGGATTCTTGATCTCGTGTGCCAGGCGGCGTGCCACTTCGCCCCAGGCCTGAACCCGCTGGGCCGAAACAATTTCCGAAATATCGTCAAAGACCAGCAGCCTGGATGTCCCCGGCAGTTCGGCGCCGCGCGCCACCAGCACCAGGGCGTCCTCCGCCTGGCGACCCACCAGTCTGGCGCTCGCATTGCCCAGTTCAAAAGAATGCTGCCAATGATCGAGTCCATGTTCGGTGCGCACGCCCAGGAAGGAGTCAAACTGGATCTGCACGTCCTCGCCGAATTTTTGCAGCCCGTCGATGTCTGCCAGCCGCCGCCCTTCCAGCGCTGCCAGAGGCACGCGAAGAATGCGCTGGGCGCCCAGATTGGACGACAGGATCACGCCCCGGGCGTCGAGCACCATCACACCCGCCGTCAGATTGTCCAGAATCGTCTGCAGATTGGCGCGCGCTGCGTTGACTTCTTCCATGCTGAGCTGGACTGCCTGCCGGGCATCGGCCAGTTGCTGTGTCATGTCGGCAAAGGATCGCGTCAGTCCATCGAGTTCGTCGCGCCCCTGCAGCGAGGCCTTCGGTGTCAGATCGCCTGCAGCGACCTGCCTCACCCCATCGGCCAGCAGGAGCAGCGGCCGCGCTATCTGGTTGCCAAGCAGCACCGCCAGCAAGACCGCACCAAAAACCGCCAGAAACAGGCTCAGTGTCAGGGTGCCTATGTACATCCGGCGCAAGCCGTCGCGCGCCAGCGCTCGCTCCTGGTACTCGCGATTGGCTTCCGTCACCGCCAAGGCGTTGGCCACCAGCGTCGATGGCAGAGACTGAGTCACCATCAGAAACCGGGGTTCGCCCAACTGCCCCAGGTTATTGCTGGAGACCATCACCAGCGCCTTGATGCGGGCATTGTTGGTGGCGCCGGGTACGGCGTCGTCAAGACCCTCGACCCAGGTGATGGAACGTTGTGACCGCGCATTGCGAAACTGCTGCGGACTGGGTCGCGCGGGATTGATTTCGTAGCGAACATTGCCGACAGCGGCAATCAACTGCCCGGCCGCGCTCCACAGGGTCAGGTCGGTCGCACCCAGTTGTTCACGCGCACGCTCCAGCGCCAGAACAGCACTGACATCGGGCAGGTCTGCCATTTGCTGCGCCGACGCGCGGCCTTTGCTGGCCAACTCGGTGGACAGCATCTCCAGCGTAACGCGGCCAAGACTGAGGCCGGCATCCAGCGCGCCCTCGACCTTGACATCGAACCAGCTTTCAATCGAGCGCGACACGAACTGGTAGGAAACCACATAGATCAGCACACCGGGGGCAAAGCCGGCCAACGCAAAAATCGCGGCCAGCCTGACCAGCAGACGACTGCCGAACTTGCCCTGACGCAGACGCTGGATGAGGCGAAAGCTAATCCAGAAAATGACTGCCAGCAGCAGTGCCGCAACCACCACATTGAGTGCAAAGAGTCGGGCGTAATTGCGCTCGTACATTTCGCGATTGGTGGTCGCCTGCGTCAGCAGGAACAGCAGCACCAGGCCAACTGCAACCATCACCGCCAGGCCGAGTCCGACGGTCCAGCGCAGGGCCCGCGAACTGCTGAAGGAAAAGCGCCCGCGCGCCCGTATCGCCGTGCCGCTGTCGCTCATTTCAGGCTGTCCAGTGTCAGGACCTGACTGGATGAAGCAGAGATGTTCCAGTCGGTCTGGCCCAGCGTACCGATCTGGAACGGGCGCGGCAGCTGCGACATGTCCAGACGAAAACGGAATTCCACGTAATGACGCTGTTCCAGATCCTGATCCGAAATGTCGCCAATCTTCCAGCGTGACAAGCGTTGCAGGGCGGCCAGGGCATCCGACAAGGAGTCAAAGTTCTGATTCAGGGCCACGGCCAGACCGGCCTGCGTGATCAGGCCGGAAGCAACGTTCAGACGCCAGCGTCGGGTCAGTGGCTGGTAGGCAAGCCGCATGTGGCGCTCGGCGCTGAGCACGCGCTTGTTGGTCCAGTACCAGCGATCCCGGTAGGTGTCGGCCTCGGCCACAAACACCATGGGAACGCCTTTGAACAGCGCGTCCTGCACGACCGCAGACAACTCGAACTTGACGTTGGCGGTGAGCAGGATGGCTTCGCCTTCGCGCTCAATGCGAAAGGCAGAGATCTCGGTAGCGGGTGCTTCGGCACGCGCGGGCGTGCCCTGGCCCCAGGCCAGAACGGCAAACACCAGCAGCCCGATCAGGTCAAGGCGCACATTTTTCAAGCAATGCGTAATAAAAGCCGTCATGGTCACCCCCCGGATTGTCCGGGACGGATTCCCGATTTGTTCTGTCCAGAGGCATTAAATGCCCGGGCGAAGGCAGCAAGGCGGCCTGGGTGTTGTGTGCAAGAAACGTTTGTATCTGATCCTCGCCTTCGCAGCGGAAGACCGAACAGGTGCAGTAAAGCAGCCGCCCCTGCGGCTTGAGCAGCGGCCACAGGGCCTGGAGCAGTCGGGCCTGGATCAGGGCAAGCTGCGCAATATCGGACTCGCGGCGCAGCCAGCGCACGTCCGGATGGCGTCGCACAATGCCCGACGCAGAACAGGG
>CAZZLB010000332.1:0-4025 GCA_964654655.1 uncultured Rhodoferax sp.
GCACACCGTGTTCGGCCAGCCAGTTGCCCCAGGTGCTGTTGGCCAGAATCATCGCTTCCGACACGATCAGATCAAGAGGCGCGCCGCGCTGGCGCACGCTGATCTGCACCGTCTCCGTACCCTGGGGTTCAGTGCCCTGGTTTTCAATCAGCTTGAAGTTGTAATCCGGCCGGTTGAAGGTCTCCGGCTTGCCACGTGCAAGCTCGCGCCCGGCTTTCAAATGCTGAGCCAATCGAAACAGGAAGGACAACTCCGCACGTTGTTGCCGCAAAGCCTCTGGCTCGGTCGATTGCAGCCACGCCGGGTCTTGCAGCGATTCTGTGGTGACAATCTCGTCAAGTTGGTCATGGCGCAGATTGGCGACGATGTGAACACGCTCGATCTGCGTCCGGCTGCTTGCCATCTCCAGCGTCGCTTCATCCAGTTCAACGTAGAGCGAAACAGCGGGGCAGTCGCAGCCCTCCTGCAAGGTGTAACTTTGTACCACCGCTTCAGGGAGCATGGTGATCTTGTAACCCGGCATATAGACGGTAGACAGACGCTGGCGCGCCGCGCCGTCGATCACGCTGCCGGGCTGGATGGCCAAACCTGGCGCTGCAATATGAATACCCAGTTGAACTCGCCCCGAACCCAGTCCCTGCACCGACAGCGCATCGTCGATCTCGGTGGTGGCGGAATCGTCGATGGAAAAGGCACGCACCGTCGACAGAGGCAAGTCCTCGCGAATGGGTGGTGCTTCCAACCTGGTAAAACCGGTTCCCTTGGGAAAGTTCTCCAGCAGGAAACGCTTCCAGTGGAACTGGTAGGGTGAGTCAATCGCACCAGCCTTGATCAGCAGTGCCAGCGGCCCCAGATGGGTCGCGCGCGAAGCCTCTACCACCGCCTTGTACTCAGGCGCGTTCTTGTCGGGCTTGAAAAGGATCTTGTACAGTTGGTCACGCACCGTCTGTGGGCAATATCCCCGACTCAACTCTTCTACCCACTGTCCGACCTGCAGCGCAATCTGCTTCTTCTTTTCAATCGCTGCCAGAGCCTGCGCCAGAATGTTGGCCGGTGCCTTTCGAAAACGCCCCTTGCCGGCGCGACGAAAATAGTGGGGTGCATCAAAAAGGCGCAACAAGGTGGCTGCCTGTTGCTCCAATGTGGCAGGCTGGTTTGCCTTGCTGCTGAAATATTCGCGTGCCAGATCGGCAAATCCGAACTCTTCGTCCGGCGAAAACTCCCAGGCCAATTCAAGTTCTATTTCCTGACTGACGAGTTGCGCACTGGCCAACAGCTGCGCCGGCGCTGGCGCCTCGAAGCGCAGCAGGATATTGGCGCCCTTGACCTTGACGCGCTTGCCACTGTCGAGCTCCACCTGCGCCGATGATTCGGTCTCGGACAACGCACGTCCGGCCATGAATTTCCCGGCTTCTTCAAACAATAAATACATGAGGGACATTGTCCCAGCAAAAAGGCGCGACCACCGGGCTTTAGTCCAGCCCCAAAAACGCCAGCAGGGCTGGCAAGTGCGCCTCGAAGTCGCTCAGTGCGTGGTCACTGCCTTCAACCAGTCGAATCGGGCCACCAGCATAGTGCGACTGCATCTCGCGCCAGTCCAGCAACTCATCCCCCTTGGCGATGATGGCCAGAGTACGCGCCGGATTGCTTCGCTCCGTCAGAGTCAGGTCGCGCAATTCCTGGACAAATTCTTCCTTAAAAAAGAACTGCTCGGCTGGGTCGTGCCATAGGCTGTGCTCGCCAATGTACTGTGCCAGATCGCGAGCGGCGTTGACCGCCGGATTGATCACCACAGCCTTGCAGTCCGTCTGCCGGGCGACCCAGCTGGCGTAAAAACCACCCAGCGAGGATCCGACAACGGCCATGCTGTGCCGCGGCCAGCTGGCAATGCCCTGCATCACATCCTGCATCGCCTGACGCGGCGAAGCGGGCAATTGCGGACACCACCAGATCACCGCCGGAGACCGACTGACAATCAGCTCTGCCATACGGCGCGCCTTGTTTGACATGGGCGACGAACGAAAACCGTGCAGATAAAGCAGATGGGTGATGGGATGGCGAGCGGACATGAGGACTTCATGGTAACGCCGGGCAAGGGATAATTCAGCGATGGCAGTGGTTTTCAAGAATCTCTCGGTTTGGCAGCGCATAACGCCCTGGTTTCGCGGCTTTGACGGACCCTTGGCCTTTGCCGTCTTCCTGCTTGCCTGTGCCGGCATGCTGACCATGTATTCGTCCGGCTTTGACCAAGGCACACGCTTTGAAGACCACGGGCGCAACATGCTGCTGGCCGGCTTCATCCTGTTTGTCGTGGCGCAGATCCCACCGCAACGTTTGATGTCACTGGCCGTGCCGCTTTACCTCGTCGGTGTCGCGCTGCTGATCGCGGTGGCAGTTTTTGGAGTTACCAAAAAGGGCGCAAGACGCTGGCTCAATGTCGGCGTCACCATCCAGCCCAGTGAAATTCTCAAGATCGCCGTACCGCTGATGTTGGCCTGGTGGTTCCAGAAGCGCGAGGGCCAGTTACGGTCACTTGATTTTGTCGTAGCCGCCCTGTTGCTGGTCGTTCCGATCGCGTTGATCGTGCGCCAGCCTGATCTGGGTACCGCCATTCTGGTGTTGTCAGCCGGTCTGTCTATCATTTTTTTCGCCGGCCTGTCCTGGAAACTGATCCTGCCGCCCTTGCTGATGGGCGTAATGGGTGTAGCCTTGCTGGTCGGCTTTGAGCCCCAACTCTGCGCTGAGGGGATGCGTTGGCCTGTCTTGCACGACTACCAGCAACAACGCATCTGCACCTTGCTGGATCCAACGCGAGATCCACTTGGCAAGGGTTTTCACATCATTCAAGGCATGATTGCGATAGGTTCGGGCGGTTTTTGGGGCAAAGGTTTCATGAAGGGGACACAAACGCACCTGGAATTCATTCCGGAGCGCACGACCGACTTCATCTTTGCCGCATTTTCGGAAGAGTTTGGTCTGTTTGGCAACCTGCTGTTGATCACAGGCTTTGTCTTCCTGATCCTGCGCGGACTGAACATTGCGCTGGAAGCCCCGACCCTGTTTTCAAGACTGCTGGCAGGCAGCATCACGTTGATCTTTTTCACTTACGCCTTTGTCAACATGGGTATGGTCAGCGGCATCCTGCCAGTAGTCGGGGTGCCACTGCCCTTTGTCAGCTATGGCGGCACCGCCATGGTCACGCTGGGCATGGGACTTGGCATATTGATGTCGATTGCCAAATCCAAACGGTTGGTACAGTCTTGATAATTTGCGGGATGGACTCTGCCCCCAACTGATAATATGGCCCATGATCTCCCGCGAACCCACTCTTGAACGCTTGGCAACAGCCAAGTCCCTGCTGCTTGACCCCTTCGGCCTGGACGAATCCGACCTGACCCGCGCCCTGAACCAAATCAAGTCGCATCAGGTTGATGAGGCCGATCTGTATTTTCAATACACCCGCTCCGAAGGCTGGAGCCTTGAAGAAGGAATCGTCAAGACCGGATCTTTCAGCATCGATCAGGGAGTCGGCGTGCGCGCTGTCAGCGGAGAAAGAACCGCATTTGCCTACTCAGACGATATTTCCACAGCTTCTCTGCTGGACGCTGCACGCACCGTGCGAACCATTTCCAGCGCGGCGCAATCGGCTCGCGTGCGCGCCAGCATGAAGAAACTGGCAAGCGCTCACTCGCTTTATCCTGGTCTGGATCCAATTGCGACGATGGACAGCACAACCAAAGTGGCTTTGCTCGGAACCGTGGAGCGTCTGGCCCGTGCAAAGGACCCACGCGTCGCGCAGGTGATGGCAGGCCTGGCAAGCGAATACGACGTGGTGCTGATTGCGCGCTCGGACGGCACGCTGGCAGCCGATGTGCGACCGCTGGTGCGCTTGTCTGTCACGGTCATAGCTGAACAGATGATCGCTGGCAAGAGCCGGCGTGAAGTGGGCTCTGCTGGCGGCGGTGGTCGCTTTGGCCTGGCCTACTTTGACGCGGCACGGATCAGCCAGTATGTAGACGAGGCAG
>CAZZLB010000333.1:0-4014 GCA_964654655.1 uncultured Rhodoferax sp.
AGCAAGATGGATGAGAAGAACCACCACTTGCACAAGAGCGTTTTCATCGGCGAAATCAAGGCTGATGGCCAGTTCAATGTGGTCTGGAAGACACCGGGACCGGTGAAAGCCAAGCCCTGGAGCCCGTACATCGAAGGCAACGCCAGCAAGCCTGACGAGCCAGCGAAGAAGTAAGAGGACTCCCGTCATTGCGAGCCCGCAGGGCGTGGCAATCCATGCGTGGACTGCCGCGT
Source organism: uncultured Rhodoferax sp. (assembly GCA_964654655.1). Classification (GTDB taxonomy): domain Bacteria; phylum Pseudomonadota; class Gammaproteobacteria; order Burkholderiales; family Burkholderiaceae_C; genus Rhodoferax. The sequence goes on from CAZZLB010000333.1 coordinate 234, forward strand.
CGCTGCGCTCCTCGCAGTGACGAGAAGATGCGGCGACATTCCGGTGCCGTCATTGCTAGCCACTTTTCTGTCATTGCGAGCGCAGCGAAGCAATCCATCAATAACCGTACAGAGCCTGTCAATGTTTACCCGACTGATCCGATTGGCAGCATGGGCCCTGCTTTGCATGGCGTGGCAAGTTCATGCCCTGACCGCTGACGAAGCCAAAGCCATTGCAGTGGGTGAATCCGATGCGCGTGTGCAGGCGCTGAACAAGGCGGTCGCGACAGCCGACGACAAGACTGCCGCCTTCCTGCAGGCACTGTCTGATGACGCTGTCAAGGTGGCAGGCGACAAGGTTTTTGTTGCCAAGGATGGCAAAGGCTTTGACCCGGTCAGTGGCGCTGAAGTCGTTTTGCCGCCAGTCGCCGAAGACGTTGTCAACAACAACCGCATGCGCGGTGAACTCGACTCTGCGCTGGCTGCGCTCAAGCTTTTTTCCAAAGACGAGAAGACCCGCATTGCGGCCATCAAACAGCTGCAGAGTGACGCTGACGAGAGCAAGCTGCCGCTGCTGGAGAAGGCCTTTGCGGCTGAACAGAATCTGCAGATCAAGGAGCAGCTCGGACTGGTACGTGCCGCAGCGATGCTCGGTAGTGCAGACAAGGCCAGACGTCTGCAGGCCGCCACGCTGCTGGCCAGCAGCACGCAGGCCAATACCAAGACCCTGCTGCTCGAGCGCATCAAGGTCGAGAGCGAACCCGATGTGAAAGCCGCGCTGCAGAAGAGTCTGCGCGAGGTGGAAGGTGCACTGGCCTGGGGCGACCGCCTCGGTGCCATCTTCAGCGGCGTCAGTCTGGGCAGCATCCTGCTGCTGGTAGCACTCGGTTTGGCCATCACCTACGGTCTGATGGGCGTCATCAATATGGCGCACGGCGAGCTGATGATGATTGGCGCCTATGCCACCTATGTGGTGCAGGTGCTGTTTCAGAAATACCTGCCCTCTGCTTTTGACTGGTACTTGCTGGCCGCCGTGCCGGTGGCTTTTCTGGCATCAGCCTTGATGGGCGCGGCGCTGGAGCGCGGCGTGATCCGCTTTTTGTACGGTCGCCCGCTGGAAACCTTGCTAGCCACCTGGGGTATCAGCCTGATGCTGATGCAACTGGTGCGTACCTTGTTTGGCGCTCAGAACGTAGGCGTTGAAAACCCGTCGTGGATGAGCGGTGGCGTGCAGGTGTTGGGCAACCTGTCCCTTCCCTACAACCGCCTGGTGATCGTGGGTTTTGCCGTCTTTGTGCTGATGGCGGTGGCCTGGCTGATTGGCCGCACGCGCCTGGGTCTGTTTGTGCGTGGCGTCACGCAAAACCGGCCGATTGCCTCGTGCATGGGCGTGAATACGGCGCGCATCGACACCTACGCCTTTGCGCTGGGCTCGGGCATTGCCGGATTGGCAGGCTGCGCATTGAGTCAGGTCGGCAACGTCGGTCCGGATCTGGGACAGGGCTACATCGTGGATTCCTTTATGGTCGTCGTACTGGGTGGCGTCGGGCAACTGGCTGGCACCGTGTACGCCGCCATGGGCCTGGGCGTGCTCAACAAGTTTCTCGAAGGCTGGGCCGGCGCCGTGCTGGCCAAGATCGCGGTGCTGGCGTTCATCATCATCTTCATCCAGAAGCGTCCGCAAGGCATCTTCGCCATGAAGGGCCGGAGCGCAGAAGCATGAGTACCGTGGCCTTGCCTGCAAGAAGTCCGGTGCTGACAGGCCGCGGCTGGAGCGCTTTCGTCGTTGCGCTGCTGATGGTCTGCGCATTGGCACCGACGCTCAACCTGCTGGTGCCCAAAGGGAGTCTGTTCCACCTGAGCGACTACGCTGTGGCGCTTGTTGGAAAGATCATGTGCTATGCCATCTGCGCGCTGGCGATGGACCTGATCTGGGGCTACACCGGCATCCTGAGCCTGGGCCACGGCGTCTTCTTTGCGATGGGTGGCTACGCCATGGGCATGTACCTGATGCGCCAGATCGGGCTGGAAGGCAACTACAAAAGCGCGCTGCCCGACTTCATGGTGTTTCTGGACTGGAAGACATTGCCCTGGCACTGGAGTCTGAGCGACAGCTTCGGCGCCACGCTGTTCTTGATCGTGGCGGTGCCGGGCCTAGTGGCCTTTGTCTTTGGCTTCTTCGCGTTTCGCTCGCGCATCAAGGGCGTTTACTTTTCCATCATCACGCAGGCCATGACTTTTGCCGCCATGCTGCTGTTCTTCCGTAACGAGACCGGCTTTGGCGGTAACAACGGCTTCACGGACTTCAAGCGGATTCTCAACATTCCGATTGCCACACCCGGCATGCGCATGACGCTCTTTGTGCTGACCGGGCTCACACTGCTCGCCTTCTTCCTGCTGTCGCGCTGGCTGGTCAGCAGCAAGTTCGGCCGCGTCTTGCAGGCGGTGCGGGATGCCGAGACGCGCGTCATGTTCTCGGGCTACAACCCGGTCGGCTACAAACTCACCATCTGGACCATTTCGGCCATGATGTGCGGTGTTGCCGGTGCCCTGTATGTGCCGCAGGTTGGCATCATCAACCCGAGCGAGATGAGTCCGGCCAACTCGATCGAGATCGCAATTTGGGCCGCCGTGGGTGGTCGTGCCACCTTGATCGGCCCCATCGTTGGCGCCTTTGTCGTCAATGGCGCCAAGAGCTGGCTCACCGTGGCCTATCCTGAATTTTGGCTCTACTTTCTGGGTGCCCTGTTCATCGGTGTGACGCTGTTCCTGCCCAACGGCATTGTGGGTCTGGTGAAGAACCTGCGGAGGTCTGGCCATGACACCTGATTTGTTGGAGCAGGGCGCGCGACGGGTCGAAGCATACGCACAGAAGACGGCACAAGGCCGTACCGAGTCCGGCGGTCGTGCCGCCGGTTTCTCGCGCATCGCGACGCCCGGCGAAGTGGATGTGACACACGGGCGCATCCTGTACCTGGAAGATGTCAGCGTGAGCTTCGATGGCTTCAAAGCCATCAACAAGCTTTCACTCGACATTGCGCCCGGCGAGTTGCGCTGCGTCATTGGCCCGAACGGCGCCGGCAAGACCACCATGATGGACATCATCACCGGCAAGACAAGACCGGACGAAGGTCGCGTCTTCTTTGGCAGCACGATGGACCTGCTGCGTTACACCGAGCCGGAGATTGCGCAGCTTGGCATCGGGCGCAAGTTCCAGAAACCCACCGTGTTTGAACACTTGAGCGTGTTCGAGAATCTCGAACTCGCGCTCAAGACCAACAAGGCGGTCACCCGTTCCATGTTTTTCCGCCTCGATTCGGTGCAAAGTGACCGCTTGGCGGAAGTTCTGCACACGATTCACCTGGCTGACAGTGTGCTGCGCCAGGCAGGCAATCTGAGTCACGGCCAGAAGCAGTGGCTGGAGATCGGCATGCTGCTGATGCAGGACCCCAAGTTGCTCCTGCTTGACGAACCGGTGGCCGGCATGACCGATGAGGAGACCGAGCGCACCGCCGAATTGTTTTTGAGCCTCAAGGGCAAGCACTCGCTGATGGTGGTGGAGCACGACATGAGCTTCATCAACACCATCTCCGACATCGTCACCGTGCTATGTGACGGCTCCGTGCTGGCGCAAGGCACGCTGGCGCAGGTGCAGGCCGATGAGCGCGTGATTGAGGTGTATCTGGGTCGCTGATCATGCTCAACATCAAGAACATCAACCAGTACTACGGTGGCTCGCACATTCTGCGCGACGTCAGTCTGCAGGCAGCACTTGGCAAGGTGACTGTGATTTTGGGCCGCA
>CAZZLB010000334.1:0-3993 GCA_964654655.1 uncultured Rhodoferax sp.
TCTTGTCACGCCCGGCAACTCGCAGGCATAGATGGCATTTCTCAAGGCCGCAATGGCCTCGTAGCGCGTGAAACTGCGACGCCATGCAAGAACCACCCGCCGCGTTGGCGGATCGCCGGCAAACGGCAGGTACTTGAGGTGCGGCTCGTCATCACGCTTGCGTCGCGGCTTGGCGGCAAAGGCGTCCCTGGGCACACTCAGACGCGGCACCAGCGTGACGCCCATGCCGGCGGCCACCATGTGCTTGATGGTCTCCAGAGAGGAGCCTTCAAAAGCCTTGCGAATGCCGTCTGTGTTACTGGAAAACCTGGCAAATTCCGGGCAGACCTCCAGCACATGGTCACGAAAACAGTGGCCGCTGCCCAGCAGCAACATGGGTTCTTGCTTCAATTCTTCGGTCGTCACCTGCTCCAGCCTGGCCAGACGATGCCCGGCCGGCACCGCTGCCAGAAAAGGCTCGTCGTACAGGGGCGCGATGGCCAGGCCAGCGTCCGGAAACGGTTCGGCCAGAATGGCGCAGTCAATTTCGCCGGTGCGCAACATGTCGAGCAACTTGACGGTGAAGTTCTCCTGCAGCATCAGCGGCATCTGCGGTGTGCGCGCCATCACCTGGCGCATCAGGTCTGGCAACAGATACGGACTGATGGTGTAAATCACGCCCAGTGTCAGCGCGCTGTTCAAGGGACTCTTGCCCAGTTTGGCAATTTCGCGAATCGCAGCGGCCTGCTCCAGCACGCTTTGCGCCTGACGCACAATTTCCTCTCCCAGCGCCGTCACAGCAACCTCGTTGGCGCTGCGCTCGAACAGCTTGACATCAAGCTCTTCTTCCAGCTTCTTGACTGCGACCGACAGCGTGGGCTGCGAGACAAAACAGGCCTCCGCAGCCTTGCCAAAATGCCTCTCGCGCGCCACCGCCACAATGTATTTGAGTTCTGTCAGTGTCATTTTTCGGGAGTCCCGCCGTGCAAGGCTCAGGCCTTCAGGTATTCTAGTTGTGCCCCAAGCCAGCGATCGATGTGCTGGCGCGCCAGCACCGGATACTGGTCCAGCAGCAAGGGCGCTTGTTCGCGCGCCCACTCGAGCAGCGCGCTATCGGTGAGCAGATCGGCAAATCGCAGCAAGGCCGCACCCGATTGGCGCGCACCCAAAAACTCGCCCGGTCCGCGGATCTCCAGATCGCGCCGCGCAATCTCAAAGCCATCGTTGCTTTGTGCCATGGCCTTGAGGCGCTCACGCGCCATCTCACCCAGTCGCGGCGCGTCCCCCGTTGAGTACAGCAGCACGCAGGCCGACGCCGCGGCGCCACGTCCAACACGGCCACGCAACTGGTGCAACTGGGACAAGCCAAAGCGCTCCGCGTGCTCAATCACCATCATGGAAGCATTGGGCACGTCAACGCCAACCTCAATCACCGTGGTACTGACCAGCACACCCAACTGGCCACTGATAAAGGACGCCATCACCGCCTTCTTCTCGGCCGGTGCCAGACGCGAGTGCAGCAGGCCCACCGCTACCTCCGGCAAAGCCGCGCCGAGTTGAGCATAGGTCGCCGTCGCGTTGCTCAGGTCAAGCGCTTCACTCTCTTCAATCAGGGGGCAGACCCAGTAAACCTGGCGACCTTGCGCGAGCTGGTCGCGCATGCGCCGGATCACCTCATCACGACGACTTTCGCTCACCACCTTGGTCGTGATGGGAGTGCGTCCCGGTGGCAGCTCGTCAAGCGTCGAGACATCGAGGTCAGCGTAGTAGCTCATCGCCAGCGTGCGCGGAATGGGTGTCGCAGTCATCATCAGAAGATGCGGTTCGAGCACGGCTCCCTGCAGCTTGCTGCGCAGCGCCAAGCGTTGTGCCACGCCAAAGCGGTGCTGCTCGTCGATGATGGCCAGGGCCAGGTTCCTGAACACCACCTTGTCCTGAATGATGGCGTGCGTGCCCACCACCAGCGAGGCCTCGCCGCTGGCAATCAAGGCGAGCATGGCACGCCGCTCCCTGATTTTTTGACTACCGGTCAGCCATGCCGTCTTGACGCCCAAGGGCTCAAGCCAGCCAACAAGCTTTCGGAAGTGCTGCTCGGCCAAGATCTCCGTGGGTGCCATCAGGGCACATTGCCAGCCAGCGGCTATGCACAGAGCGCCGGCCAATGCCGCCAACACGGTCTTGCCGGAGCCAACGTCGCCCTGCAGCAAGCGATGCATCGGTACCGATCGCGCCAGATCCAGGGCGATTTCCTTGCCGACACGGCGCTGCGCCCCGGTCAACTGAAACGGCAACGCCGCCAGCAATCGATGATGCAAGGGCAAGCCTTCATCTTCCGGCGGACTCAGTGCCGGTGCCCGCAAAGCGGCGCGCTCCCGTTTGGCCTGCAACTGTGACAACTGCTGGGCCAGCAATTCCTCAGCCTTGAGTCGCTGCCAGGCCGGGTGACTGTGATCTTCCAGCGTGGCCAGCGCCACCTCAGGCGTCGGCTTATGCAGATAAGTCAGCGCCTGACGCAGATTCCAGGCTGGCTGCGAGCCAAGGCCGTACAGATTTTCAGCCGGCACGGTGTCTGCGAGGTCAGCGCGGGCCAGACCGTTTTGCACGGCACGGCGCAAGTAGGCCTGCGGCAGGCCTGCTGCGGTCGGGTAGACGGGGGTCAGTGCCATTGGCAAATCGCCCTGCGCGGACTTGAACGATGGATGCATCATTTGCCAGCCAAGCAAGCCACCCTTTATTTCGCCACGAGCCCGGATCCGGTTGCCCACAGCGAGCGCTTTTTGCTGCGAAGGATAAAAGCTGAAAAAGCGCAACAAGCAGGTGTCGGACCCGTCGTCCAGTGTCACCAGCAACTGGCGCTGACCTCTTTGGCGCACTTCGCAAACCGTGACCACACCCTCGATTTGCACCACCTCACCATCGCGCACCTCAGACAGTCTGACGATGCGCGTTTCATCTTCATAGCGCAGCGGCAAGTGCAGCGCCAGATCAATGGGCCGCAACAAGCCCAGCTTGCGCAGCGCCTTTTGCGGACCACTCAAGGTTGGTGCTGACGGTTTGGCAGGATGCGGCTTCATGCGTTCAGACATGGGACAATTCTCGCCTGTTCTTTCAACTTGGTACGGGTTTGTCCGACCCTCAAGCACCATGCATGACTTCAGCCTTGGCGACTTCGACTTCGAGCTGCCCGAATCCCTGATCGCCCAGTACCCCGCAAAGGAGCGCAGCGGCTCGCGCCTGCTCGATGGCACGGGCGATATGCCCGTGGACCGGATCTTTCGGGATCTGCCAGAACTGCTGCGAGCCGGCGATCTGTTGGTGTTCAACGACACCAAGGTCATCAAGGCCCGCCTTTTCGGCGAAAAGCCGACTGGCGGCAAGGTCGAATTACTGATCGAGCGGGTGCTGGGCGGCAATCAGGTGGCAGCCCATATGCGGGTCAGCAAGAAGCCTGAAACAGGCACCACGCTGGCCTTGCAGGGTGCGCCAGGTTCGCACGACGGTTTGCGCGCCACCCTGCTGGGGCGCTGGCCGGATGCCGACGGCGCGCTGTTTCGTCTGGTTCTGTCGAATGACGCCGGCGACGACCCTCTGACGCTGATGGAGCGTCACGGGCATGTGCCACTGCCGCCTTACATCAAGCACAGTGACGATGCACAGGACGCAACACGCTACCAGACCGTGTTCGCGAAACATCCCGGCGCCGTAGCCGCCCCGACAGCGGCACTGCATTTTGACGAGACGCTGCTCGGCGCACTTGACGCCGCCGGTGTGCAGCGTACGCAGGTGACGCTGCACGTTGGCGCTGGCACTTTTCAGCCAGTCAAAACCGAGAACCTGTCGCTACACCAGATGCACAGCGAGTGGTATGAAATCCCCGTCGTCACGCAACAGGCGATCGCCGAATGTCGCGCGCGCGGCGGTCGTGTCGTGGCCGTGGGCACAACCAGTGTGCGTGCGCTGGAGTCGTGGGCTGTCGCCAGGAGCGAGGTCGGGGTGGAAAGCGCAACTGCGACC
>CAZZLB010000335.1:0-3989 GCA_964654655.1 uncultured Rhodoferax sp.
CGTATTTCAGCGTCTGCTCATGCGACAGGTCCGTCGTGCCAAGCCCCTCGGCAAGGTTGGTCACGACGGAAACCGCGACGACTTTCAAGCCGCAATGACGCGCGGCAATGACCTCGGGTACAAGTGACATGCCGACCAGATCTGCGCCCATGATGGACATCATGCGGATTTCCGCCGCAGTCTCAAAATTCGGACCAGGGCAGGCGGCATAGACGCCTTCGTGCAGCTGGATGCCGCCAGCCTGGGCGCTGGCCTTGAGCAAGCCAAGCATCTCGCGGTCATAGGCATTCGACAGACTGAAAAAGCGCGGTCCAAAACGCTCGTCATTGGGACCCACCATCGGTGTGCCGGGCAGCAGGTTGATATGGTCCGTGACCGCCACCAGGCTGCCGGCATCGGCCTCGCGGCGCAGGGAACCCGCAGCATTGGTGACCAGCAGCGTCTGGCAGCCCAGCAGTTTGAGCGTTCGCACCGCGCTGGTCATGACACCCATGCCATAACCTTCGTAAAAGTGGGCGCGCCCCTTCAGGCAGGCCACAGGCATACCGGCGAGCGTACCGAGTACCAGTTCACCGGCGTGGCCATGAACGGTGGAGATGGGAAAGCCCGGCAGTTTGTCAAACCGCATTACCACCGGGTCATCGACTTCCTCCGCCAACGGTCCCAGACCGGAACCCAGAATCAGTCCCAGGCGCGGCACAAAGCCCGGTTTGCGCTCACGGATGGTCGCAGCGGCTTCGAAAGCGCGGTCGTCTGTCATGGCATGTTCAAGTGGTCGGGCCCGAAACTCTCGGGCAGAAGTTGCGCCAGCGTGAAGGCCGGTCCGATCGCATCGTCGCTGGCCGTCAGGATCGGTGTCTCGGGTGCACAGAATTCGCGCAACTTCTGGCGGCAACCGCCGCAGGGAGTTGTCCACGACACCCCGGCGGTTGCGCCCGCCACGAGCACGGCGCGCACCCGGTTGCCTCCAGCAAGCACCATGGCACTCAGCGCGGCGGCCTCGGCGCAAACACCCTCGGGGTAGGCGGCGTTCTCCACATTGCAGCCGGCGTGGATTAGCCCTGTTTCATCGAGTACGGCAGCGCCGACCCGAAATTGGGAGTATGGTGCATAGGCACGACTTCTGGCCGCGCGGGCGGCTTGCAGCAACTTTTCCTGCAGGTCTGCTGTGAGCAAAAACGGTGTCATGCCAGTTACCTTACCACGTTCCAAAAACTGCCATACTGCGGCCCACTCCGCCAGATTTGAGAAAGCCAGCGTTCATGTTGAAGTTCACCTGCTGTGACGCCGTCCAGCAATTTTTTACCCCCGGTCAGGCCCAGGTGCTGCGCGGCATCACGCGTGGCTTTGAGCGCGAGTGCCTGCGCGTTGACACTGCGGGCAAGCTGGCGCAGACGGCGCACCCGCTGGCGCTGGGCTCCAAGCTGACGCACCCCTGGATCACCACTGACTACTCGGAAGCCCTGCTTGAGTTCATCACGCCGCCCTCCACCGACCCGGAATTTCCGCTGCGCTTTTTGCGCGATATTCACCGCTACGTTGCACCCCGACTCGACAGTGAGACGATGTGGGCCAGTTCCATGCCCTGCGCCCTGGGTGAGGACAAAGACATTCCTATTGCCGATTACGGCCAGTCCAATGCCGCGCGCTTCAAGTATGTCTATCGAGAAGGCTTGAGCTTGCGTTATGGCCGCAAGATGCAGGCCATCGCCGGCGCGCATTACAACTGGTCCTTGCCCGAGGCCTTCTGGCGTGCCCTGAAAGACTGCTGTGGTGCTGGCAGCAAGGGCCAGGACTACGTGAGTGAGCGCTACTTCGGACTGATCCGCAATTTCCTGCGTTTTGGCTGGCTTGTGCCCTATCTGTTTGGCGCCTCACCGGCGCTGTGCGAATCCTTTTTGCAGGGGCAGCCGTCGGACTTGCCGGTGCTGGTACCTGGAACACGCTACGGACCGCATGCGACCAGCCTGCGCATGAGCGATCTAGGCTACCACAACCGGGCCCAGGCCAATCTGAACGTGAGCGTGAATTCGCTGGCCGAGTACACGCGCGCGCTGGAAGCAGCGATCCGCACTCCGGACCCCTATTACGAAGAAATTGGCGTGCGTGACGGCAAACACTGGAAGCAACTCAGCGCCAACCTGCTGCAAACCGAGAGCGAGTTCTACGCAGCCATTCGCCCGAAACGCACTGGTGCCGAGCGCCCGGCGAAGGGTTTGCAACTGCGCGGTGTTGAGTATGTAGAGATGCGCCTGTTTGACCTTAACCCCTTCATTGACATCGGCATTGCCCCCGAGCAAAGCATATTCGCCGACGTGCTGCTGCTGATGTGCCTGTTCCGCGACAGCCCGCCCATCACCAGCCGCGAGCAAAGCGAGAACGACGAGAACAAGCGTCGCGTCGTGAACAACGGCCGCCAACCCGGTCTGCATCTGCTGGCGCACAACCGGGAACAGGCGTTTCGCCCACTGGCACATGAGCTGTTTGACGACATGCAAGCCTTTGCCGAAATGCTGGACGCGGCTTACGGAAGTGAGCGCTACAGCGCAACGATGCGGACACTGCGTCAGCGCATAGACGAGCCCGACAGCACGCCGTCTGCGCAAGTGCTTGAAGGCGTGCGCACGCAGGGTGGCTTTCTGAACTACACCCTGCAGTTATCATCACAGCACCAGCGCGAGTTGCTGGCGCAAGGCATTGACGCACAGGACAGTGAAAAATTTCTGAGCAGTGTGCAGGATTCATGGCAAGCCCTGAGCGAGCTTGAAGCGCAGGATCAGGGCAGCTTTGAAGATTACGTGGCACGCTACTACGCATGAAGTCGGGACTGGGCCACTGTCTTGAGCCCTCTCCCGAGCGCCGTAAAGTTTTGTTAAGCCCACGCTGACGCAGGTGCATGCCTTAAAATCGGCGATCCGTTTTACCCACGACAAGAATTGAACACTGCGCCGACTCTTTCATTTTCCAGGCTTGGCTGCAGTCGGGGAGGAAGGCAACTTTTTCAGGGCGTTGATTGTGTCCTGAATGCTGGCCGCTGGCTTTACGTCGCCGGCGCCAATGGCGTTGGAAAGACAAGCCTGCTGCGCATGGTGTGCGGCTTGGCACCCATCGAGTCCGGGCAAATCCTCTGGAACAACATCCCCATTCATGCGCAAAGTGACGTCTACCGACAGGACTTGTGCTATTTGGGTCACCTCAACGCACTGCAGGAATCCATGACGGTCAATGAGAACCTGATGTTTACGGCCGCTCTGGCGGGCAATGCCCCCGAGCCGACCCGGATGCAGGAGGTGTTGACGCATTTCGGAGTGCGCGGACGCGGCGAGCAGTTGGTAAAGCACCTGTCCCAAGGACAAAAGCGGCGCGTCGCCCTGTCACGACTGGCGCTGAGTCAGGCGCGACTGTGGGTGCTCGATGAGCCCTTTGTGGCGATGGATGAAAAAGGTGTACGCATGCTCGCCGATTTGATCGCCAGCCATCTGGGCCAAGGCGGTATGGCCGTCATCACCAGCCACCAGCAGGTGGACATAGGCACCATGACGCCGCAGCTGCTGGAGTTGCACGCGTGAACAAGCTTGGCCTGTTCGGTGTCATGACAGCGCTGCTGCGCCGTGAAGTCTCTGTCGCGATGCGGCAAAAGGGTGAAGTACTGACACCGCTGGTTTTCTTTGTCGTCGTGGCCAGCCTGTTCCCGCTGGGTGTGGGTCCCGAATCGGCACTGCTGCTGCGCATGGCACCGGGCGTGCTGTGGGTCAGTGCGCTGCTGGCAACCATGCTGTCGCTGCAACGCCTGTTTGCCACGGACCATGCCGACGGCTCGCTGGAACAGATGGCGCTCTCCAGCACACCGCTGGGTCTCCTGGTAGCGGCCAAAGCTCTGGCGCACTTTTTGCTTTCAGGACTACCACTGGTGCTGATGGCACCGGTACTTGGTTTGCAGTTTGGCCTGGAGAGCCGTTCACTGGGAATATTGGTGCTGACCCTGCTGC
>CAZZLB010000336.1:0-3966 GCA_964654655.1 uncultured Rhodoferax sp.
GATCAGGCTGAGCGTGCGGGCCAGGCCATACTGATCGGTCGGCTGGTCCTGGTAATAGTCGTAGCTGAGCAGGTTCATGTGCAGATCGGTCGTCTCCAGAATCCGCAACTTCACCTCGACCGCCTGCGCCGACCACACGCACAGCGCGGCCAGCAGGCCCGAGCAGATCGTCCTCATTGCCGGTAGTACGCTGGGAGCGCGTGCAGGTATCTGGGCAGGTTCGGGTTCTTCATCAGGCGCGAGAAGAAGTCCGGATCATCGCTGGTGGTCAAGCTGTTCAGACGGGTCTTTTCGAAGGGCAGGCCGAAACGGCAGGAAAGCAGGCGTTTGGCGTCCGCCGCCTTGACTTCCCCTGAAGGCGATGGCAGGCGGCACTCGGCGAAATCCTTGGCCAGTTGCTCCGGGCTGAGTCTGGCTGCCAACTGCGCCGGATCGAATTTGAGACCCTGCTGGATACGGCTCATTGTCTCGGCGATGCTCATGGGCGGCAGGCTGGTCGCCGGGCAGTTGGGCGTCATGGCCTTGCTGCGCTTGCCCTTGAAGATGGACGTGGTTTCGATGTCGTCGGCCCTGCCGCGCGCTGCCTTCAGCAATTCGAGGTCGCCATACAGGGGCTCGCCACGCACCGCCACCAACTGGATGTTTTCTTCGATCGCCTGGATCAGGTTGCGATAAGGATCGGCGTGCCGGTCATCGACCACCAGCACATCGGCCAGATAACCTTCGGTGATCTGGCCCAGACGCTTGCTCCATCCCATCGCGTCCGCGGGCTTGCGTGTCACCATTTCAACGAGGTCCCGGTCTGACAGGGCGCCATGCAGCGTGTGCCTGTTGACCAGGTCGGCCACCTTGAGCTCACCCAGACTCGACTTGCTGCCCGATGGACCCCAGTCCGGTGCCAGGCTGATGGCGACACCAGCGCGCCGCGCGGCATCAATATTTGCAGTTTGGCCGTAGAGCATGAAGTTCGACAAGGGTGACCACACCAGCTTGGCACCCGCTGCCGCCATCTCCTTGAGTTGCGGTTCGGTCAGTCCGACACCGTGAATGGCGATCAGTTCCGGCCCGAGCAGATTGCTGTCCTTGATGGCGAAGAATTCGGTAGCCATGCGTGGCGACGGCCCCTCGGCGAGGTGCACCACCAGCGGCCCTTTGCTGCGTTCGGTCTGCATCGCACCCCATTCCCTGGAACTGCGGCCGATGTCAACGCGGCTGGTCGCCACGCGCGATTCCACGGGCGAATTCTCGATATTGCGCACCAGGCACTCTTCCCTGGAATAGGCCAGGTTGGTCCGGCCGCCCTGCAAAGACGTGGTACCACCGGCGAGCGCCTTGTACTCGCCGTAGCGTCCGATCTCGATGCCGAGGTCAAGGTAGAAGGGACGCGTCAGCACTTCCTGCGGGAACGTGATCCGCTTGTTGTAGACGTCGTCGTACCAGCGCCACTCGTAACGGTCGCGGTACTTTCGGCTGATCGGCAGCAAGGGGTAGATGGCGTATTCCGGGTGGTTGTGCAGGTCAATGATGCCGGGGTAAATCGCGCCCTTGCTGTCGATCACAGCTGCGTTTCTGGCGGCATCGGGCAGCGCCTCGCCGGCCCGGGCGATGGCCATGATCTTGCCGCCAGCGAGCCACACCTGGGCTTTGGGCAACACGTCACCGGCGTCGTTCATGGTGACTACCTTGCCGACCAGCACCAGCCCGGCGTCGGAGTTCCATGGCGTTTGCGCGCCCGCAGGCAAAGCCAGTGCAAAGGCAGACAGAAGGCAGGTCATGGCAAGGCTGGCAACGCGCATGTTGGTCTCAACTTTCGGCAATCAAGGAGGGTGCGGACATCATAGCGTTGCGGCAATCCTGGCTGCCGAGCCAAGGACGTATCCTGGTACAGGCACCTCAAGTTTCCCTTTGAAAGGTCGTAAATATCCGTGCCGGTCAGATCTGCTGCATGGCGAGCGTGCGCCACGCCGGCCTGATGGCAACTGGGTCAATTGACCTTCCAAGGAATTGCTATGAGCGAGCGTCTTCGGGCTCCCGTGCCTTACGCCAGCCAGGTTCGGGCGAGGCTGGCGGGATGAACGCACGCATCTCCTTGACTCGCTCGCTCAAAACCAGAGTCACACTGTTCACGCTGACCATTTTCGTTGTCAGCCTCTGGGCCATGGCGTTTTATGCCAGCCGAATGTTGCGCGAAGACATGCAGACCGTGATGGGCGAGCAACAGTTCTCTACCGTCACCGGAATCGCGCAGGAAATTGAGGGTCGCCTGAGTGATCGGATGCACGCACTGGAAACCATCGCCAAAGAAGTCACGCCCGCCCTGTTGGGTAAGCAGGCAGCATTGCAAACCCTGCTCGAACAGCGCCCCTTGCTGCAACTCATGTTCAATGGTGGCGTCTTCATTACCCGAACGGATGGCGTTGCGGTAGCCGACGTGCCGGCGTCAGCAGGTCGGGTTGGGATCAATTACATGGACCGGGAATCGGTTTCAATACCCTTGAAGGAGGGCAGGACGGTGATCGGTCGTCCGGCCATGGGGAAGAAGTTGGGGACACCGATATTCAGCATCACCGCGCCCCTGTTCGACAACCGAGGTCAGGTGAACGGCGTCATCGTCGGCACGATCAACCTGGGACAGCCAAATTTCCTTGATCAGCTTGCCCAAACGCGTTACGGCAAGAGTGGTGGCTACTTGCTGATCGCTCCGCAACACCAGCTGATAGTCACGGCCTCCGACAAAACCCGGGTCATGCAAGCAGTGCCTGCGCCCGGAGTCAATTCCATTTACGACCGTTACAGGCAGGGCTACGAGGGATTTGGCACTGCCGTCAGTTCGCGCGGGGTTCTGGAACTGTCAGCGGCCAAGGGCATTCCATCAGCGGGGTGGTTGCTGGTGGCTACGCTGCCGGCGAAAGAGGCCTTTGCGCCCATTGACAGCATGCTGCAGCGCCTGTTCGTCAGTGCTGTCATCTTCACGCTGCTGGCTGGCATATTGACGTGGTGGCTGATGCGCCGCATGCTGCGCCAGCAATTCGCACCCATGCTTGCGGCCAGCCGGGCGATTGCAGTCCGCTCCAGCGCTGATCAGCGGATCGAGGCCTTGCCGGTATCCCGTGACGACGAAATTGGTGAACTGATTGGCGGATTCAACACCTTGCTGGAAAGCTTTGCGCAAAGGGAAGAATTGCTGAAGGCAAGCGAGGCCTTCAAGGACGTCGTTCTGGATTCGATGGACGCTGAGATTGCGGTGGTGGATCACAGTGGCGTGATCCGGGCGATCAATCAGCGCTGGCTTGAGTTTTCTCTGGAAAACAGTCCTGAGTCGGGACAGCCAGCGCCACGCACAGGCATTGGCGTCAGCTACCTCGCGGTTTGCCGCGCCGGCTACGGTGCCGGCGATGCCAGTGCGCTGGATGTGCAAAAGGGGCTGCAATCGGTTCTGGACGGGAGCTTGCCGAGCTTTAGCTTCGAATACCCCTGCGATTCACCCACGCACAAGCGCTGGTTCTCCATGACCGCCATGCCTCTGGGGCAGGACGCCAAAGGCGGGGCCGTCGTCACGCACCGCGACATTAGCCGGCGCAGGCAGGCCGAGGCCAAGCTGCAGCTTGCCGCCAGCGTCTTTAGTCATGCCCGCGAGGGCATCGTCATAACCGGTGCCGGCGGCGCCATCATCGACGTCAATGATGCGTTCACCCGAATCACTGGCTATGGCCGCGAAGAAGTCATGGGACGCAATCCGCGCATCCTCAAGTCGGACCGGCACGACAAGTCCTTCTACCAGCTCATGTGGCATGAACTGACCAGGCAGGGCCACTGGAGCGGAGAGATCTGGAACCGGCACAAAGACGGCGAAGTCTACGCTGAACTGCTCACCATCAGCTCGGTGCGTGACATCGATGGCGACGTGCAGCAATATGTGGGCCTGTTCTCCGACATCACCGCGATCAAGCAGCATCAAAGTCAGCT
>CAZZLB010000337.1:0-3959 GCA_964654655.1 uncultured Rhodoferax sp.
CGCCAGCACATGGCAGCGCTAGACGGTCGCGCCGTACCCACCACTCCCGGAGCGGATGGGGAGCGTGGCGGCGTCTACGTGAAGCCCTACAACTTCACTGGCACATTCCGTTTTCGTCTCAGCAAGCTGTTTCACGAGATCCGCAACGCCGCCGAAGTCTTTGACAAGGCGCGTGCTGGGCTCGAGCAACAGTTCGCGGTGAGAAACCATATCCCGGCTGACCGCGTGGTCGAGTTTAGCGCGGAACTCGAAAAGATCTTAGATCAGGAAGTCGAGATTAACGCGGAGAAGATCGTTGAATCCGACCTGCGGTTGGACACCAACGAGATCCCGGTAACCGTTCTCGCCAGTCTACAGGCCCTGATGTAAGCAAAAGGAAGCAGCTATGCCTATCGTCGGGGATGCCAAGAAAGTCCTGAAATCAATGGAGGACACGTACGGAAAGGAAAAGGCCGAACGTGTGTTTTATGCGACTGCCAACAAGCAGGGTCGTAAACCGGAGAACTGGAAGAAAGAGGCGGCATTCCTGGGGTTAGGTGTTGGCAAGGTCGCAGCTGCCATCCTCGGGGGGCAGACACCAAGGCATGGCAAGCTCAGTGTCAAGGAACTCGCCAAGGGAATCAAGGAGGAGGGTGAACATACTCCCAACCTCGAGGCCCGAAAAGAATTATCCATCGACCACCTCGCCAAGAATCCAAAGTATTATACGGAATCCGAGAAGTTGGAAAAGAAGGCGATGGCTGGTGGCAGGCTGCCGAACACATCGATGTCAGTCTCCAATACGGCATCCTCGACCCCCAATGTGAGTAGGATGCCGGCCCCGGGTGGCGTGGGGATCCAGGAGAACCAGGGCCCCGGTGATCTCGCCGTGGACCCCAAGCATCGCTCAAAGACCATCATCCCTGCTGGAGGTGGTCAGGCCAGTGGCGCCCAGGGATCCACCCCTGGCATTGGTTCAGGCCGTGTCGCCCAAGCCCAGCCCATGACTTCTACGGCGAGTGGTCAGCCCGGGAGTCCGCCGACACAGCCCATGGGGGCTAGTTATGGCATGGGTCCCAATCTTCCTAAGACAGCAGCGGTAGAACTCCGGCGTCTCGGCGCCTATGCGATCCGGTATCTCGGGGGCATGTGATGCGAGCGGAGACCAAGATTCCATCTCCAGGCCGGGGCAGTGATCACCCCGTGACCAACACACCCGTGGCGACACCGACGGGTGGGAATCCCGTGAAAGCCTCAAATGCCCACATGGTCGAGGGCAAAACCTTTCTTGAACTCTTTAGTGGTGGTGACTGCAGGGGGACCTCAGAGGACCACAGTCTGCCCCCGGTGCACGAGCGTGTCTGGACCAATGCGAAGAAGGTTTTGCCAGCGAAGCCGAAGGACACTGGCCCCGATGAAGTCGCCTTGGCGAAACAGCGCAGGGATCACAGCTTTGCCAGGCGACTGGGTAAGAGTGCTGCCGAGAATGAGCCCAGTCCAGACAAACACGCGGGTTCCCCGACTCAGCTATTACGTCCGAGATCCGAGATCATCGCGTTTGACAAGGATGGTGTCGTCGGCATCGACAAGGGTGACTACATCTTGTTCCCTGGTGGCGGCATCGACGACGGCGAACCCCCGTTGCTCGCCGCGATTCGAGAGGCCATCGAGGAAGCCGATCTCAAGATCATCTCCCCGGAGACGCGTGAGATCGTGGAATCCATTTGGCCCCATGGGGTCAACGACTTCTGGGATGACTCCGCATTCGACGGTGAACGCACCTATTTCTTCACCGGGGTTCATGACGGCAAGCTGGGAACCACGCATCCGGATCGGGAGGATTTCGATGTGATCCCCTTTGCTACCCTGATCTCCCGTCTCAAAGAACTCGTAGCCAAGAACGATTGGGCCAGGAGAGCCAACGAGGTCCGCCTCGAACTCGTCGAGGCCGCCAGGGACATGGCCAAGAAGGATCCCGAACTCAAGGGCAAGAAACTGGCCAGTGTACCCCGGCAGCACCATGGCTGGGCACTATACCGCAACAGTCTTCGACGCATCTATGCCCCCAGGGATCCCGATGTCTTCGTGAAGGCTCTCCAGGACCTCGAGGCCGCACATGGCCACTACTTCGATGAAGTCCGGAGATTCCCGGATGGTCGTGTTCTCGTCGTCCTCCGTAGCGGGGATGCCCCGACCAACGGGGACTTCACGATGGCCAAGCACACCAACACTCTCGCCGAGAAGCACGCCGCTGAGATCTCGGGGTCCATGCGGACCCATAAGTTCCAGGACAAGACGCCGTCGAGTGCACCAGGTCTCCTCGTCGATCTCGATGGCACCGTGGTCGCCGAGTGGGATGACGACGCCGGTATTGATGCAGTCCAGAAGGTGCAGCCTGGGGTTAAAGAACTCCTGAAGAAGTTTAAGGACGCCGGTGTCCGGATCATTGGAGTCACGAATCGTAGCATCATGGGAACCAACACCCTTGCAGATCTCCTGGATTTCAATGAGGAGACCCTCGAGCTCCTCCCCGAGATTGATGACATCGTGTTCTGCACTGATGAAGACGACGCGGGTAGGAAGCCATCCCCTGCGATGATTGAGTACGCCGAGGAAGCGTTCTCCCTGGATCCCGTGATCTGCATGGTTGGTAACGCGGATGCCGATCGTGGTGCCGCCGAGGCCGCTGGGGTCACCTACTTCGACGAGAAAGAGTTTTTCACAGGCGGGGTCGGTGAGGACGTCCTGACCACGCACACCGAGATGCCACTGAAGAAGCAGGCTGATGCTGCCGTGCTGCTTCCCAAAACTGAGTACGTCTATTTGGATCCCGAGGGTAGAGTATTGGTTCGACGTGACAGCAACCGTCGATTTCATTTCCCAACAGAGGGTAAGGGGGCCCCGGCCCCCTACTCGTCCAACGTCCGCGTGATCCCTGATGAAGGGGCTCCGGAGCCTGGGTACCACGGCTACGACTACGCCTTTCATCTCGGTGAAGGCGAGGCACCCGCGGATTTCCCCGGTGAGTGGATACCCCATGACCAGGTCCTCAAGCAGGTCTACGGGTCCATGGGTCTAGCCGTCAATAAGCCATTCCGTAATCTTGATCGTGCCAGGGCGAGGGTGATCCACCGTGCGATTCGGAGGTCGAAGGCGGTGAAGCCGGAGACCCCCGAGATCCAGAACCCTGAAGCCATCATCGAAGAACCCCCGCAGGGGCAGCAACTATGAGTCCAGCACAAATCATGCTTTTCTACCTGACTCGAAAGACTGCAGCGGCGTCATGGGGTAAGATGATTAACCCATGGACCCTTGGTACTTTAACGGGTTCAGGGGCCTATGTGGGCAGTCGTTTGGCAGGCCAGGATCCATTGGAAGCCGGGACGAATGCGTTGACCATGGCGGCTATTGGGGGCTCCTCTGCAACCAAGGCAATGAAGCATAATCTGGGTGGCGGGGATCCCAAGGAAGCCCTGAAGCACCTGGAAGCCGGTAATCTGGCGAACTCCACGCATTGGAAACACAATCCCATTACCAACAAGAGTGAGTTCTCGTATTTCGATCCATCATCGAAGCTAACTAAAACAGTGGCACATGACGACCCCGCCGTGAAGAACATCTTGGAGCGTCAGGCCTCGCGAATTAAGACTGATACGATTCTCAAGGATATCGTGCGTAACAAGCTCGCGCTCACCGCGGCGGCCGCGGGGGTTAGTGGGCTCGCCCAGGGCGTTGGGATGCTAGGCGACGCTAGAGCTGTAACATCTGAGTTAAGAAAGAATCTGACTGGGGATCAAGGTCTCATTGGTGATACGAAGAAAAAGTTTGAGAAGTCAACCGGAAAGTTTGAGAAAGCTGCGGATCGCTTCAGCCAGTTCGCAGAAAACACGGCGTCGGCCTCTGCGAGCATGCCCGCTTTGGTGGGTAATCTCACTAAATCGCTTGGAAAAGCAGGCGACAACTTAGAGACCACTACTGGC